>NZ_JAQMUH010000142.1:0-17452 GCF_028331025.1 Anabaenopsis arnoldii
CCACCTTGTCTTGTCCTTGTCAGGGGAGGGGACTGGATTTTATTGTTTTTTGTGTGTTACCCAATCCTTCCCAATCCTTCCCAATCCTTCGGTGTGTTACCTGTTACCTGTTCCCTAATATAAAAATTACCTGTTTAACACTTGACAAACATCCTCTAAGAGATAATGTTGGTGATGAGCATGAGATTTACAAAGCTTAATTACTGCCAATGCTGATTAAGGAGTCAAATTAATTACAGGATTACCAATTTAGCAGAGCATTTAGAGCAGATTAGCCATGATGCAATTAATTGTTATTTGAAGAGAGAAAAGCTAACACCTCTGTGACTATGGGAAAATGTGAAAGACATAATTGAGCGAGATACCAATGGTTACATAATTTTAATACAGCAACTCAAACGCCCAAGTATTCCTATGTGCTTGGTGTAATTTAAATTGTCGCGTGGCGCGGCTAACCCCGCTCCCTATTTGTGCCAGTTGCGTAAGTCCTGAACAAATTTCAAATTTTTAATTTAAAAATTTTTATTTTTTTTGCAGTGGGGAGTAATTAGATGTATCTAATTACTCCCCACTGCAAAATTCATTTATGCAATATCGGGAGGGATTTGTTCACTCATTTCGTCTTGCTTCATCTGGTTTTGCAGGACATTTTGTAATTCTGAACGTTGGATTTCAACTGTATGATTGGTCTGACCAGGCGTTTCTAAAAATACTATACTATCTACGGGTTCTAGTGCTAGCAGTTGGAACAAAATATGGGTAACAGGAACAATTTTGGCCAGCATTTGAGGGTCAAGCCCAGCAGGTGAAATTAGGGAAACATCCTGTATGGTAGGGAAAGCGTAGATAACGCGCTTTTCCAGTCCTGGATGTGCACGATTGCTCAATGTAGTTAACACCCAGCGCTCTTCAGCATTTTGGAGAATATAGTACTGGGAATGGCGTAATTTCTTAGCGATCACAATCAATGCAGGAGCAATTGCTGAAACGAGATGTGGTGTTATGCCATCGCGGGGTGCATTATTAATCAGCAATTGAACTTGTGTTTTTAAATCCATAATGACTTGTAAACGGCTCGGTGGGTAATGGCAAAAGCATCTATCAAATTGTGAACTATCCCATCACAGTTGGGAACTCCGATAGCTACGGCTGGCTTAAGCCATACATAAGCACATCCTAATTACGGGAAAAATTTAAACAGCCAACACCCACAGTCATCAGATGTTTTACTTAAGTATTTTAGGGTCTTTCGAAAACCGAGACTATGAATTCAGTCGCAACTGCAACAATTCCAAGCAAAAAAGTTACCACCCCAACCGTTCAGGGAGACAATTCTATCGGCGTGGAAGGGACATTCCAAGTCCTATATCAGGAGCTTCAGGGATCAACTAAAGCTTCCCAGCAGAATTGCCATGATGTAGCCACAAGAATTACCACCGAAGTATACCGGATTTGCCAAGAGAGTAAACGTATCCAGGCTTCCGGCGACGTGCAAAGCTCGGCCATTTCCCTAGCCAGACATCGCCTGCAACAGTGTCTGAGATACTATCTCTTGGGTTCTAGTCGGGGTAGGGTAGAGTTACACAGTACTCTGAGTGCAATTATTTATCGCTACATCAATCCTCCTCAAAGACAGTTGAGCTATCAAGGACGACTGACCATTATTGAAGATTTTCTGCAGGGTTTTTATCTGGAAGCGTTAAATGCTTTCCGCAGGGAAAACCAGATGGTCTCCACTTATCGTCCCCAAACTCTCCTGGAATTGGCAGAATACATGGCGTTTATTGAACGCTATGGTAAGCGGCGAATTCCCTTACCAGGACGACAGCAGCAGCTGATCATCCTGCGAGCTCAAACGTTTTCCCAACAGCAACCCCAGGAAACCAATGTAGATATCGAACAAGCTGCAGAAGGTAGTTCCAATGACAACGATGGTTCTTGGGAAGAACCAGCAGTACAGCAATTACGTTCAGCAATGGCTATGCAAGCAGAACCAGAACCTGAAGAAGATACTCTGCGTTCGGTTGTGATTACAGAATTAATGGATTATCTCGAACAACGACAACAATCTGATTGTGCTGATTACTTCTGTCTTCGTCTTCAGGATTTATCAACTCAGGAAATTGAGTCTATTTTGGGTTTAACTCCCCGTCAACGCGACTACTTACAGCAACGCTTTAAATATCATCTGATTCGGTTTGCCTTATTACACCGTTGGGAATTAGTTCATGAGTGGTTAGAAGCCTCACTCCACACTAATTTGGGTTTAACTCCCCAGCAATGGCACAACTATACAGAATTATTGGATGACAAACACAGAGCGTTACTGAAATTGAAACAACTTGGACAGCCAGATGAGAAAATTGCTAAAACTCTAGGTTTGTCAACAGCCCAACTACAAAAACGGTGGTTTAAAATTTTGGAACAAGCATGGGAAATTCGTAACTCCCTAGTATCCGGATCAAGTGCATCTACTCATGAATAGTGACTCAGAATCCTTACAATCCGATTTACTCCATTGGTGGTTGGCTAATAAAACTAACACTAACGGGCTTAAACTGTTAAAGTGTAAGGAAATTGACGGGGTAGACGACCTTCTCAATGAGGTGGCTGCTTTCACAAGCTGTGACCTAGAATTGGGAAGAATGCCCCAAACCTTTCAATTGGGAGAAATTCCTACTGTGCAAGAACGTTTCCAATCTGTCCTCAAGCGTCGGCTACAAATCCAAGCTCAAGAGCAGCCTCCTTTATTCCCCTGGGAGTCTCAATTAGTTGATTACCCAGATTTTGTGGAAGAGCGATCGCTCGCATTAAGTTCTAACTGGGGATGGATACCACAGCAGTCAAAGCTGAATCTGCCTATACCCCTACCAGATAAAGTTTTCCAACAATTATTGGCAAGATGTCAGGGGTTGATTACATCTTCGCTACCTCTAGGGGCAAAACTAGTTCAGGTAGTTGAGAGCTTTTTCCCCCATGAGTCACAGACGATTAATGATTTAGCTGGATTAGTGCTCAGAAGCACCTATCGGTCTGTGAACACTCTGGATACAATTCCCCAGATCCAGAATAATTACTCAGATTTACAACCTCGTCAGCAGATGGCATTGTCATTACTTGCAGCTAAACAACTGCTAGATAACTTGACTTTACCAGTGTCTTTAGCCAATCCAGTGGTAGAAAGACAATGGTTAACCAGCGCCGGAACCCTGAGTTTGAGGGTAGAATACTATTCTCAGGATCATCTGGTGAAATTGAAAGTTAATTGTGATTTACCCGCTCCTGGAATTTTGAAACTACAAGGAAATGGTAAGCAGGCAATAGCCAATGCTGCTACTCCCGGAGAGTTGAGCATAGAATTATACAATGAAGAACTAGTTGCAAGCTATACCCTAGAAGTTGATTTTCCAGAACTAGACCAGCAGCCCTTAATGTTTGTGATTGGTTCGATCATTTAGTTGAAATCACCAATGCTAGTGTTGTCACCTAATTAGTAATTCATCTATCAAATATTACTTCTGTGTTGAAACTTCTCCTTCAGTCACAATTAGTCACAATCGATCATTAGGGTTTCTACTTTATTAACCAGTGGTAATTAATTGCTTTACGCAAACTGCATTGAAAACTACACAGGTTTAACCTCCGCAAACCGATGTAGCTTACCTTGGGGGAGTTCCTTTGTTTTTAACACAAACTGGCATAAAACATCATGGAGAATCAAGGTAGTCATACCAATTTGTAATTACAAAAGCCAGTTTCAATCGGGTTTTCCACATGATTGTGTCTGTGGCATTTTCCTGAGCTTGGTGTGAGTTGCTGTGCGAAAGATTGTTTTTATAGCATCATTTGTAGTATTCCTTTAGTGATATTCTCAATGTTTAACTTATCCACTAGCAACCCGGTTTAGCTTCTACCTATAGGCGGTTACTGGCGGCAAAATGTCCACAGACCAACGTCAACATCAGCAAAAAATATAATTTCCTTGAGATGACGAATGGCTGTAGAACCTTGTTGTGTAAGTAATCTGTTCAAACCTCAAATAGGCATCTTAGATATTGAAGCTGAGTCAAATCAGCACTTCGTGCTAGATATGCCAGGAATAAGGGACTTTTGCAATTACCGTTAAATACGCTCATTCTGCAATTAAACCCTGTTTTTTGAGCTTAGTTAAGGCATTTTCTGCAGACCGTTTTTTAGCCTCCTTTTTACCACGAGCTTTTCCTTCTCCGTAAAGCTGTTCACCAACAAAAACCTGGGCAAAATATTCCGGAGCATGATCTTGTCCTCCGATGCGTTCCGTGATATAATGGGGTAGCATAGACTCAAAGTTAGCCTGTACCCATTCCTGGAAGCGGTTCCTAGAATCGACATTAGAACGGACTTGAATAATTTCTTCAGGCACAGATTTAAATAAATCTAAAATAATCGGGCGGATTTTCTCAATATTGCCATCGCAATCTAAATAATAAGCTCCAACAACTGATTCAAAAGTGCTACTTAATAAATTGGGGCTTTTAAGTCCTCCATCCTGAATCGCTCCTTTTCCCAGGCGCATTAAGGATTCTAAACCAACTTCAATGGCAAATTTAGCGAGTTGCTTCTCGTCCACTAGTGCCGATCTTCGGCGAGTCATTTCATCTTCTGCCATCTCTCGATAGCGAGTATCGAGATAGAGATACTCTCCACTGAGAAAGGTCAGCAAAGCATCGCCTAAAAACTCTAAGCGCTCATTATCCTTTTCACCAGGATTTTCGTTGACATAGGAACGGTGAGTTAACGCCTGACGTAAAAGTTTTCCGTTGTTAAATTTTAATAATTCATGCATTTGTGTTTCGTCTCTGAACTCTTGTGAACGACTTAGTGAGATTGTTTGTTGAGATTTTGCATATCTCCTGGGGAATATTTTTAGTATATTTAGGTATTTATTAGCCAAAAAAATGATTTGTCATTTAAAAACTCAGGCTGGCTAGACATAAAGCGTTGTAACTCGTGTTTTTTGACGATAATATGGGGATAATTACCTTACCAGCTTGTAACACCACATTTGGTGTGAATTTTTTTATGGAAATACAATTAATTAACATTGGTTTCGGTAACATCGTGTCTGCCAACCGAGTAGTTGCCATTGTTAGTCCGGAGTCTGCCCCGATTAAACGGATCATTACCGATGCACGGGATAGAGGTCAACTAGTAGATGCAACTTATGGTCGTCGAACCAGGGCTGTAATTATTACTGATTCCAGCCACGTGATTCTTTCGGCAATTCAACCGGAAACCGTAGCGAATCGATTTGTGATTTCTCGAGATCATCATACTGTAGATAACTGATTTCATATAGGTCAATAACCCTACAGCTATCTGCACCCTATCCGCAGTACCATATTAATTAGAAAAGTTTTCTGTCACTCATGTGCTACAAATTTGTTGATCACAAGTTCCTCATCTCACAAAAACACAGCTAATGACCCATAAATAGTGTCTTTGTTTAGTGATCCCACAGGAGTTCCGTTAAACCCGCAAGTTAAGAGTGAGCCGAATTGCCGCAGGAGTTGAATTTACTTGAAGTCTGCTCTCGTGAGTCAGGTTGGGAAAAATAGTTACTAATTCTTACTGAGGGTAGCTCTAGGAATAGCAGTGTAGTTAACTAGACATAAAATAATAATAGCAACGTACATTCCACACAAATGCGCGGTGAGACCGTTAATAATTAATTCAGAGTTTGAACGGATGAAGCAAGTTTTACCTATCCAGACTGGTTCTAAAACCAAAGAAAGCCCTTTTCTAGGCAGGCTAATTGTTTTAACTGGCCCAAGTGGGGTTGGTAAAGGCACTTTACTGCACGCGCTCTTAAAACGTCATCCGGAACTTTACTATTCTGTATCCGTGACGACTCGTTCTCCCCGTCTAGGAGAAATTAACGGTGAGAATTATTACTTTATTAGCCGCACTAAGTTTGAACAATTAGTTTCCCAAGGTGAATTCTTGGAGTGGGCAGAATTTGCCGGTAATTATTACGGTACTCCTCGCGAAGCTGTGCTGAACCAAGTTCACTCTGGTAAATTGGTGGTACTGGAAATTGAACTTAAAGGCGCAAGACAAATCCGTGCTTCCTTCCCCAGCGCCCTGAGCATTTTTGTTTTACCGCCTTCTTTGAAGGAGTTGGAGAATCGGATACGTGGTCGAGGCCAAGATTCTGAGGAGGCGATCGCGCTTCGTCTGCGCCGGGCTGAAGAAGAAATTCAAGCCGCAGGGGAGTTTGACGTTCAAATTGTGAATGACGATTTAGAAAATGCTCTTAAGGACATAGAAGTCAAGTTATTTGATTGAAGCGCTCGTCCTAAGCTGAAAAAATCTACAGTTAGCAATGGCAATTTAAATATACCTAGGAAAGTAATCCCAAACTTTCTGGATGGGATAGAGGGACTACCAGTGCCTATAGTTTTAAAACTTTGGACTAAGGCTACCAACGCAAAACACTAGATTTATTTAGTATTTTATGAACGGTTATTGCCCTCCTGGATGATTTTTGCTAAAAATGGGACATCAGGCATGGGTAATAGCAAAACATAATTAATCATTAGCGATTACCAATGCCCAATGCCTGATTATGAAAAAATCTTAACCCAATAGACCTTGAATAAGTGCCAAATTGCTAGTTAAGAAATAAGCGACTACTGCACCGCCAATTCCACCGATTAAGAAAGAACTAGCAAAATTATTCCAGCTTTCTTTGGAGTTGAAAGCATCTACGGGTGGGTTGGGGACAGTGACACTGGCCATTGCCTTAGCAGGATTGGTATTGGCATATAGAGATAGGCAGGCTGTGAGAATCACAACCAAGCCAATAGCTCCCAGTAATCCAGCTAAGTTAGCATTAGATGCATCACGTAGAGGACCCAATTTAGCGAAAGGTCCAAATAGCAAGTAACCATGAGCCATGCCCACTTCTAGACCACGTCTTGAAGGATTGAGACCTTGACGATAGGCGGGTAAATTATTAATGAACCACTTCACCAAGGGAGAAGAATTAATCGGTGTTTCGAGGTTTCCTTGCTGAGGATCACGTCCTGCGGGAGACACTACCTCGCTATTTCTGGGATCGCTGGGGCGATTTTTCGATGAATTTACTGCTTGCGCCATATTGTGTATTCGCCTTTAAATTAGAATGATGGCATTGTTATATTATTAATAATAATTGTGGGTAAATATGTTTTTTGGGTCTTTAGTTTAAAAAAATTAATTTATCTGCTGTTCTTCAGATCAGATAATCGCCAGATGATCTGAGCCAATATTCCTGTTAATTCGGGTGATGCCTGAGCCTAATATTGTGTGGAGCAATTGCACCACACAATATTACGACTAAAACTCTACTTTTTACTTATGGGAGTGGGTGGAAAAGTAGGTCAGGAAAAAAGCGGTTAAATTCAATCAAAATTCCGGCA
Source organism: Anabaenopsis arnoldii (assembly GCF_028331025.1). Classification (NCBI taxonomy): domain Bacteria; kingdom Bacillati; phylum Cyanobacteriota; class Cyanophyceae; order Nostocales; family Nodulariaceae; genus Anabaenopsis; species Anabaenopsis arnoldii. The sequence goes on from NZ_JAQMUH010000142.1 coordinate 7,443, forward strand.
GTAATGGTTAGCCAGATGGTAGCTGCTACTGGAGCGGTAGAAAGAAAAGTGATGAAGTAGGAGGATTGCTCGCCTTTGTCTGCCATGAATTTAGTCTCCAAAAGAGATGAATTGAGTGAGGGATAATTAACGGGGAGAAACAGTAATTTCTGAATCTTTAGCGGTTAACTCACCCGATAGGAATTCTTTAATCGCGGCTGCGGGCCAAGCAAAGCCTGAGCCGATAATGGGTAGTGCTAAACCCAGATCAATTTGGATTTCTTTAGCTTCGGTGTCTGATAACTTTTTGATGGCTTGGAGGTAAGCACGGCCTACCCAGCCGATCCAACCGGCAATATACAAAAAGAGAATGCTGGGGATGAGGAAGTCACCAGCCCGATCGAGGCGACCGTCAACAATCAAGTGAGGGTAACCTTCAGGTCCACAGAGTGCCTGAGAATAACGCTCAAAGCGCTTTCTGCCTGATTCGGGATCTGCGGTGGTGTTCCGGGCATTTTTTGCTAGCTCTTGAAATGCGGGAGAGTCTTTACAAGGTACCAGGTTAGCCCCCAGCGCTTGGGCGGGAGGGGCAAAATTGGACCAAAGACAAATCGCTAAAATCAAAGCAAACAATCGTCTCATGAGTTGTTTCCTTTTATTACAAAACAAAAAGTTCTTGTACAAAACGAAGCGGCTTGTACAGTTGTTTATTTGCATAACTAGCAAGTCATCATACTCTTGGGCGGGAACAGAGTAAAGTTTAAGTAAATAAAAGTTAAAGCTTCTCCAACAAATCGTTACTTAACATAACCTGACAATGGCAACTGTTTTAGCAATAGAAACCAGCTGCGATGAAACTGCCGTGGCAATTGTAAACAATCGTCAAGTTTATAGCAGTGTGGTAGCTTCCCAAATTCTAGTTCACAGTGAATATGGTGGGGTAGTACCAGAGGTGGCATCCCGTCAACATCTAGAAACAATCAATCAGGCGATCGCACAGGCTTTAGAGCAAGCCCAACTAGACTGGGATCAAATAGATGGCATTGCCGCCACCTGTGCTCCTGGACTTGTAGGAGCACTCTTGGTAGGGTTGACTGCTGCTAAAACTTTAGCAATGTTACATAACAAGCCATTCTTGGGAGTGCATCACCTCGAAGGCCACATTTACGCAACTTATTTGAGTGAGCCTAGTTTAGATCCCCCATTTCTTAGCTTACTAGTTTCTGGTGGACATACAAGCTTGATTTACGTTAAGGATTGTGGTGTTTACGAAACCCTGGGTGAAACTCGCGATGATGCCGCAGGTGAAGCTTTTGATAAAGTAGCACGGTTATTACAACTGGGTTATCCTGGTGGACCTCTCATTGATAAATTAGCACAAACGGGAAATCCCCGCGCCTTTACTTTGCCAGAAGGTAAAGTTTCTTTACCAGGTGGGGGATATCATCGCTATGACAGCAGTTTTAGTGGGTTAAAGACGGCGGTACTGCGATTGGTTCAGCAATTAGAGAAAGATGAAAAACAATTACCAGTCAGTGATTTAGCGGCTAGCTTTCAGGAGACTGTGGCGCGATCGCTGACCAAAAGAGCGATCGCCTGCGCCCTCGACTATAATCTCAATACCATTGCCGTTGGTGGAGGGGTAGCAGCTAACAGCAGCCTGAGAAAAACCTTACAGGTAGCTGCCGGCGAGCATAACCTGCGTGTCCTGTTCCCACCCATGAAATACTGCACCGATAACGCTGCTATGATTGCCAGCGCTGGGTCTCATCACCTATCCCTTGGTCATACATCACCCTTGACTTTAGGTGTTCAGTCCAGGTTACCACTCACCCAGGTCATGAAGTTGTATAGTTGATAATTCAGCTATACAACTTCATCAAATCATCTGCGACAAAGACCTGTGCTTAGGGGGAGCAAATCCTCTCAATAACTTGTCTGGTTGATAGATAGGGTAGCGCAGCAATGGAAAAAATCCCACGGGCTTGCTAGCCGTGGGATTGTCCCATGGAAAATTGTTTGACTATTGACCAAATATGATCAGCAACTGCATCCGGCTGTTCTAACATTGCCAAGTGACCACAATCGGGAATTTCAATCACATTGTCACCAGTATATTTAAAAAGCCGATGAAAACTAGCTAAATGGCGAACGTACTTGGGTTCCATTACTTTGTCATCAGTACCAGCCAAGAAATAAACTGGCTGCTGCAACTGAGACACTAGTTGAGGTAAACGGTTAATTTCTTCCTCGGTTGTAAAGTCTAGTAATGCTCCTAGCGCGGCTTCTGGGTCAGCCATGACAAAATCTACCACACGCTGACGCGCCCAATAACGGTCTAAAGGACGAGCGACACTTGCTCTAGTAAATAACAAATCAATTAAAGGGATATGAGAAAGCCAGCGCGGACGGACTTGCAAGAATCTTTGACCTGCTGAACGAAACTGCTCAAAGGACTCTTTGAGATAAATACCACCACCGGCGTTGATACATATAACTCCTTTAACACATTCAGGCATTTGAGCAGCAGCCCACAGGGCGATTGTGCCTCCCAAGGAATGCCCAATTAGCCAAGCACTAGTAATATTCATCTGTTCTAGAAGAGCAGCTAAATCCTGAGCATAAACAGCTGGCGTATAAATAGAATCAAGGGACAAACTCGACTCATCAATTGAGTTAGAAGTCAAGTTTACAGAAGTTGGTGTTTGAGTCAAATCTGGTTCTGGCTGGGATTTAGATTCACCAAAACCTCGCAAATCATAAGAAAGGCACTGCAAGCCAACTGAGAGGCGAGAAATGACAGGTTGCCAATACCCACGGCTATTGAGCCAACCGTGGATAAAGACTAAAGCATGGGGACAGGAAGTAGGAGCCGTGAGCTCGTATGCGTGTGGAACGCCCAAGATTTCAATGGTTGCCATACCTAATATCGTACCGCCAGCAACGGGTGCGATTGACGTACTTGCCCGTATTAACAACGGGGTATTATGGGGTTAAACAGCAATAACAGGTACAGCCTGTCTGAGCTGGTCTCAACCACCGGATAACACCTAACGCGGTATATGTTTCTTTGGGATTAGTACATTTTGGTAACAAACTTGTCTATTATAGCATTGAATAGCCCAAGAAATGCCGCCGGTTGGGGATATTACGCGCATCAATCAGCGCGGTGTTCCACCAGTAGTAACCATGTACCAATCTCCCATCCCTAAGCCATCTTAGAGAATTCAACTGAGATTCCCCAGTTTTTAGGAAATTACTCCTGGACTGCAAAACAAAATGCTAAACTGGTAAATGATTGGTGTGAAACACGCTATAAAAAGCCGTTGCCATCAAAAAATCCCGGAAACATCTAAAGAAATTTAAGTGAGAGGGATATTGAGGGTTTCAGCTTTCTAGAACGTGAATCAACACTCCTGTGAAAGTGGAAGCCAATTAAGTTATACTACCCGAACCACGTTGGCATGGGTTTTTGGAAAACTTGGTTTAATAGTCCTGAGTCTATAGCGACAAGTAAAACTAACTCTTTCGAGGAACGTACACGGTCTGTGGCGAGCGAATCTAGCCCCAATGGCGAGAGCGTTGCTTATCAGAAGGAGACTCGTATTGTTTTTAGTACGGAGCGAAATATTGACCTCTATGAACTGGAGGAACTTTGCGATGCAGTTGGTTGGTCGCGTCGTCCTTTAAGAAAAGTCAAAAAAGCCATTGAGCATAGTTTTCTCGTAGCGTCTATGTGGCAAGTGCGAGGAAACCAGAAACGGCTCATTGGTTTCGCTCGTGCTACCTCTGACCATGCTTTTAATGCGACTATTTGGGATGTGGTAGTTCACCCCGACTTTCAAGGGAAAGGACTGGGTAAAGCCCTGATGAAATACGTACTCAAAAAACTCAGAAGTGAAGAAATTAGCAATGTTACTCTATTTGCCGATCCTCATGTTCTAGATTTTTATCGCGGTATGGGTTTTATGTCAGACCCAGAAGGCATTAAAGGTATGTTCTGGTATCCGCAGTAATTGTCAGCCAAGGTTAGGCAGTTTCTACCAAAAAACGCGCACATTGCCCCTAGTTTCTAACTATGGGGGTGTAGTGCGCTAGGAACTTCAGTCGCAGTCCTAAAAATAAATTTGACAAATATTAGCTTTAATGTATAATAGATTGTGGTAGCTATATGCATAACTTGCAGCCGTGGGGCACACGGTCAAGATGCTTGCTGTAAGCGGAGCGGGGCGTTAGCGCGGGTAAATTCATTGGAGTCCCCGTGAAGCAAGAATCCCCTGGCTTCTAGCCGTGGGGAGTGTCAAAGGGGATGGAGTTTTACGGGTGCTAAAATCAAGATAAAATTGGTTAGCCAAAATCAGTTAAACGTGCTATTATGATATAATATTAATGTCGAGGTGATAAACTATCATTTGGGACGCAGTTCCAAAGATTTAACCTGTTTAACTATAATTAAACCAGCGTGTATGTTGGTTTTAAAGATTATAGAGGGCATTAAGACTAATCGATCCGGGATGTAGCGCAGCTTGGTAGCGCGCCTGCTTTGGGAGCAGGATGTCGCAGGTTCAAATCCTGTCATCCCGATTTTAATTTATAATTGGCAGGTATGAATTTAATAGACAAGGATCGAGATTATCTAAGTCTTGCGTGAGAAGTTGAGATAAAAGCGCGTTAGGCTGGAACGATTAATCATCTCATGTCGTCAACTAGATTTAAGCAAGCCAATTACATGGCATTGAGCATTTCAACTGTGGGGGGAGGTCTCCCCGTCTTCAGAGCAAACTAAACAAGATTAACAACCATTGTGCATTAAATACCCAGGCAACCTGGAGAAAAACACCATGCGATCGCGCATTAGCAGAGAACTTATTTTGGGTGAGGAAATGGCGGTTTTTGAGAATTAATTGTTAGCATTGAACCGCAAAAACAAATTTTTCAGATTTTCCGCAGGATGAGAATATAACTAAAACTAGTTATTCTAGTCCTCATACCAGCATTTCTCTGTCTTATTTAACTATTGATGTGAGGAGATATTATGAAAGCATTAGTTCGCTGGGGCGCAACATTAGGACTACTTGGAAGTACTTTACTGGGATCGGTTTTTGTGGGTAATTTGCCCGTACTGGCTTTGTCAGAACAGCAAATAAAAGAAAAATTAGATGCTGTACCCGTATATCTAATTACTAATGATCAGGGTGCTCCACTGAGTCGCCCGTTATCGGACAGTGAAACAACTGGTGCGTCGGTGACTGGTGTTTATATGAGTCGGCAGGAAGCTCAAACTTTTATTAAGGAACTACAGGGCGTACCGGGTAAAGATCCGAAAATGGAAAAAATGGTGAACAGCCTACAAGTAACAGCAGTGCCTCTAGGTGTGATTTATCAAGAATTGCAACAAAGTAAAAATCAGTCAGAACGCCTTATATTTGCCTTTAAACCGGTAGAGGGGGAAATTAAGGGAGCAATGGAATTACTGCGTCAAAGTGGTCAAAAAGTAACCCAGTTTCCTAGCGTGCCGATTTTTGCGGTGAGATTTTCACCAAATCAGGGTTATGTGCCCATTCAGTTCAAATCTGATAATAATGAAGAATTGATTCCTTTGTTTTTAAGCAAGCAAGATGCCCAAGGCTTATTAAATCAAGTGAAGCCGAAGTTTCCCCAAGCGGATATTCAGGTCATAGATATAGACGGGGTAATTAAAACTTTACAGGATAAAGATGATCCTTGGCTTAACCAAGTTGTTCTCGTACCATCTCAAGAATCTCGAGAATATATCAACACTTTGCCTAGACAGGGTAGTAATAATTCAGGGACAGCTAGACCTCAGCAACGTTAAGGAATGACAGACAAATGTGATGGGGTAGTTTCCGGTTTACGGCTTTGGGAGTGGCGTAACAGAGCGATCGCCCAAGCCGTCGCTCATGACATTTCCCCCGCCGAAGTAGATTGGTTACTTCTGGAAGTAGGGGATTTAGACCGCTTGGGGCTGCGTTTAGAATCTTTTAAACAGAGGGCTGACATTCCCATGTCCTTACCTTTAGAAAACTTAGAGCAGTTATGGGAAAGGCGATTAAATGAACACCTGCCAGTACAGTATATTGCCGGAGTAACCCCTTGGCGAAATTTTAAAATCGCCGTGTCAAATGCAGTTTTAATTCCCAGACCGGAAACTGAATATTTAATTGATCTAGCTGTGGCGGCTGGGAATAACGGTAGCGCCGCCCCATTGCTCAGTTCCGGACATTGGGCAGACTTAGGTACTGGTAGCGGTGCGATCGCCTTAGGTTTAGCAGATGCTTTACCAAAAGCAACAATTCATGCAGTGGATTACAGCCCGGAAGCATTAAAAATTGCCCAGTCAAATGCTTGTAATTTAGGTTTTGACCACCGGATTAAATTTTATCAGGGTTGTTGGTGGGAGCCGCTAACAGCCCTCAAAGGACAGTTTAGCGGTATGGTATCCAACCCACCTTATATTCCCACTACTACTGTGGCTACCTTGCAACCAGAAGTAGTCAACCATGAACCACATCTAGCTTTAGATGGTGGTACTGATGGCTTAGATTGTATTCGCCAGTTAATAGAAATTTCTCCGGACTATTTGCGCCCTGGTGGGGTATGGCTAATTGAGATGATGGCGGGACAGGCGGATACTGTACACAGACTTTTACAGCAACAAGGTAGCTACTCTAATATTCAAATTTACCAGGACTTAGCAGGTATTGAAAGATTTGCGGTAGCTTCTATAAGTGGCTAGTCGTGAAATAATTGTTAATTCAACTGTGTTCAATCTGACAAATGACTCAAGTTTCTTTAGTTGACTTAATAACCGGCGCACGTGCTGGCTTATTGGTCAGTTTTCCCACAGATACAGTACCCGCACTGGCGACTTTACCAGAGCAAGCACCATTGATTTTTGAGGCGAAACGGCGCAGTCAAGATAAACCTTTGATTTTGATGGGAGCTAGTGCGGAGGATTTATGGCCTTATGTCCAAGGTAATGAAAATGAGTGGAAAATTTGGCAACAGGTGGCAAGTAGATATTGGCCGGGAGGATTAACATTAGTATTACCAGCTAGCGATCGCGTCCCAAAACAGATGAATCCTCATGACCCTAATACAATTGGTATTCGAGTCCCTGATAGTGCGATCGCTCAAACCATTTTGGCGCAAACAGGCCCCCTTGCCACCACCAGCGCTAATTTTTCAGGTCAACCACCCTTAAAAGACTTAGCAGAAATTGCTGATCAGTTCCCTGAAGTTCTGACTCTGGAATCAACTCAAGGTCGTGCTGAAGTTTCTGGAATTGGTGTACCTTCCACTGTGTGTAAGTGGACTGGTAATAATTGGCAAATCTTACGCCAAGGTACGGTTAAATTAAGTTTTGAGAATAATTGTTAAATAATGGTCAATTGGATATATTTAGGTGTAGGAATATTACTGGGGTTGGGTATTCGGGAAGTATTTAGTCGGTTATCGCCGGTCATCTCTCCACAGCAGGCGCAAATTACAGCAGCACAGATCAAGCAAACAGAATTAGCTTACCAAATGGCGCGGGAAATGAGCCTGTTTAAAGGGGGATTTTTAGCCCGGACTACCCATGAATTGCGATCGCCCCTAAATGGTTTAATTGGCTTACATCAGTTAATTTTGTCCGATTTGTGTGAAAATCCAGAAGAGGAGCGAGAATTTATTGCTCAAGCCCACGAAAGAGCGCTGAAACTACTACACCTAATTGATGAAATTCTTAACATAGCCAGAACAGAACATGGGACTAATAAATTAGATATTCAACCCCACTGCTTGGCTAGGATTTTACAGGAAGTTAATAATTTAACTTATATGGTGGCAGCAAATCGCAATTTATCCTTGCGTGTTGTGCTTCCAGACGCAGAAATTTATGTTTTGGCAGATTACCGCTGGCTCCGCCAAATATTGGTCAATTTAGTAGACACTGCGATTAATCAAATGGAATTTGGTAGTATCCGTCTTTCTAGTAGTTTCTCGCCTACTAATAATAGGCTGGAGATTTTCCTGGATATTCCAAGCCATGCTGTCACTACAAGTGAGTCGATAGAACTAATGAAATTAGGGTTTGAGAGTCCTGAGATTGATCCAGATCATAGGACTCTTTCCCCAGGAATGAAGATGTTATTAAACCAGAGTCTCTTGGAGATGATGGGAGGAAAATTAGAAGTTGTTCCTTGTCCAAGCACTGAAGAAACAAATGAAGAATTAACTAGGTTACAAATTTCTATCCCCCCAGTGATTCCTGAAGCTGAACTTCAGTGATCGGGAGAGTTTCAATATTTGGTTGGTGATATAGTACCATTGTGGTGCTGACATTGGACTGAAAACCAATTTTTTCGTAAAACTCCTGTTGATGAGTAGTCATTAAGTATACTCGCTCAACCCTTCTGACCCGGGGATGACTTAAAACGGTTTCTACCAATTTACGCCCCAGACCAGTACCGCGATAATCTGGGTGAATCACCACATCCCAGATAGTAGCACGATAGATACCGTCAGAAGTCGCCCTGGCAAAGCCAATCAGCTGCTCTCCATCGCAAATACTGATCACCGGGTCGCTATTAGCGATCGCTATACTTAAATCCTCAATAGTACGTCCTTTTGCCCAAAAAGCGGCAAGATTAAATAATTCTTGAAGTTGGTAAAGGTTGATTTCTGACTGGCGATATTCCCTAAATTGAATTTGAGGATAGTTCATGTTTTGCACCCCAAGGCAGTATCATTATTTGGATGAACTCATATTGTCCTAGAAAGTTTCCGATACGTATATCTATATGCAACTATCTTCAAGTTTAATTATCATTATTTAATGACAAATCCACTTCCACAGAGGATGAGTAGGTCCTTGCTGTCTGATTTTCAAAACTTGTTTTTCTAGGCGTTGTTTTTCGCGTTCTGGTAATCCCAGGAGAATACTTCGGCTTTGCCAAAGTATAGTAGAAACGGTAGTACCGATACAAACGGCTAAACCGAGGCTAGATAGTGGATGTTGACATACTCACCGACCTTGAAGGTCGGTGATTCTTGACAGTTCACAGTAACTCGCTGCCGAAACAGTCTTACAGTCACTCCCTGTCCGTTTTAGGTCGTGCCGATGCCCCATGCCGACCATTTCTATGTTCTTAGCAGCATTCTCATCTCTGTCTGCAAGAGTGTTGCAATTCAAGCACAACACTGAGCGAACAGACAAATCAATCTTGCCCCAACGATACCCACAACAAGAGCAAATCTGGCTAGTAGGTTCCCATCTGTCAATTATTCTGAAATCCCGTTTAAGTTTCTCAGATTTAGCCTCACAAAAAATTCTGAATTGCCGCCACCCTTGCAAATTAATCGCCCTAGATAGTCTACGGTTTTTGAGCATTCCTGAGACATTCAAATCCTCCAAAACAATTACTTGGTTATCGTTAACTATTTTGGTTGATAGCTTATGTAAAAAATCTTTTCTGGTATCAGAAATATGGTTGTGTAATTTAGCTATCCTTATGCGAGTATTGTTTCTCCTTTTTGAATCTTTTTGTTGACGCGCTAATTTTCGCTGCAATTTACGAATCTTGCGGTCATGTTTTGAGTATATAGGGCTTAAAACCTTCTCTCCATTGCTCATTGTAGCAAAAGTCTTTAGTCCTAAATCAATACCTATGCTTTGGTTTTTGGCAACAGTAATATTGGGTTTAACTTCTACAACGAAGCTAAGAAAATAGCGGTTAGCGCCATCCTTAATCACTGTAACTGAGCTAGGTTCAGATGGCAGTTCTCTTGACCAAATTGGTTTGATATTCCCAATTTTTGCTATGTAAACTACTCCATCTTTTATAGAAAAACCAGCTTTAGTAAACTCTGCTGATTGTGAGTTGGTTTTCTTTTTAAATCTAGGAACCCCAACCTTTTTACCTTTTCTCTTACCTTTAAGGGAATTGAAAAAGTTTTTGTAAGCAACATCTAAATGCCTAAGAGACTGTTGTAATGGCACTGAAGAAACATCAGATAGCCATTTTCTC
>NZ_JAQMUH010000143.1:0-15741 GCF_028331025.1 Anabaenopsis arnoldii
TAAGTTGGGGAATAAATGGGGCGTAATATGGGAAGATGATCATAAGGTTAATTATAATCGGTTGTGACTGCAAATAAAAATTTTCATAATACCCCATTATGATGAAAATCTAACCTAATTTTAGCAGAAACAATTGTGAAAATCAACCTTTTTCCGCCATCAATTCGCAATACAACAAAAAGATAAATATAATCAGGTAGATAGAATATAAAAAACCTATTGAAAATCTCAAATGCGTTCAGAGTCAAATATCGAGGATGTGCAGGAACCAATTACCAGCGCACCGCCAGAAGTGCGACAAATTATTGAGCGAGTATGGAAGTTAGAAAAAGGGAGACTAGATAAGAAAAGCAATAGCCATATAAATGAAGAGATATTGGATATTGTGAAGGAAGAGGTGCGATGAAGCTGACTTCAATTAAACTGTGCAACTTTCGCTCCTTTTATGGCACAACACCAGAAATACTGCTTGCAGTAGGAGATAATCGTAACACCACAATTATTCATGGAAATAATGGTTCTGGAAAGACGAGTCTACTCAATGCATTTACTTGGGTGTTATATGAAAAATTTACTGCTGCTTTTGCTTCCACAGAACAACTAGTTAATAAACGCTCAATAGCCGAAGCTCAAAAAGGTCAAGCTGTGGAATGTTGGGTAGAAGTGGCCTGGGAACATGAAGGTAAACGCTATCGAGTTAAACGTTCCTGTCGAGTTTATAAAAATGATATTGACTTTGAAGCGAGTAAAACTGAGTTACGGATGTGGGTATGTGAGGATGATGGTCAATGGTATATCCCAAACCAAAACCCCGATAATATCATTAATCAGATTTTACCTGCAAGTTTACATCAGTATTTTTTCTTTGACGGTGAACGCATAGAGGAAATAGTGCGATGTGATAAAAAAGCCGAAATTGCCGAAGCGACTAAAATTTTCTTGGGTGTGGAGGTGATTAACCGTTCCATTAGACACCTAGGAGAAGCTAAAAAAAGTTTGGAAAATGAACTAAAAGCGATTGGTAATGCAGAAACGAAACAGCTACTCAGACAGCAAGAGAAGATAGAACAAGAGAGTGAACGCATCACCAACAGACAAACAGAAATTAAAAAAGAATTAGAATATCAACACACTTTGAAGAAAGAGACAAGTAACCGCTTGCTAGAACTTGTTGCTGCTAAAGAATTGCAAGACAGATGGAAAAGTTTAGAATTACAGAAAGCAGAAAACCAGGAAGCATTTAAGAAAAATAAAGAAGCCCTGAAAAAGATAATTTCAGCACGGGGTTATACAGTCATGCTTTCGGATACTACATCTCAATTTCGGAAAATTATTGATGATTTAAAGCAGAGAGGTGAGTTAAAGTCGGGTATTTCGCGGGAATTTCTGAATGACTTATTAAAATCTGAACGCTGTATTTGTGGTGCTGACTTAAGCATTGGTACTGCTCATCATAAACATATTCAAACCTGGTTAGTTAAAGCAGGTTCTTCAGTAGTGGAAGAAACAGCAATTCGTATGGCTGTTCAAGTAGATGAAATCGATAAACAAGCAGCGGCTTTTTGGGAAGAAGTTGATAAAGAACAAGCCAGGATTAAACAGTTAAGGGACACAATATCTCAAGTGGAGAATGAGTTAGATAATATTCAAGATAAACTCAGAAAAGATACTAATGAGGAAATTAGCAGCTTGCAAAAACGTTTAGACGAAATAGAACTTAATATTGATGAATTAAATAGAGAACAGGGTGCAAATCAGCAGCAACTTATCCAATTAAAAACAGAACTTGATGCTTTAGCTAAACAAATATCTAAACAGCAACTAAATGAAGCAAAACAAATATTAGCACAGCGCCGCATTCATGCTACTCAAGATGCTATTGAACGCTTAACAGAAGTTAAAAATCGGCAAGAAAAACAATTTCGTCTGCAACTGGAAAAGCGAGTACAAGAGATATTCAATCTGCTTTCAGTCAAACCATATACTCCCAAAATTAGCGAAAAATATGAATTGACTTTAGTAGAATATACTGCGGGTATAGAAGCACCAGTTGCATCTTCCACTGGGGAAAACCAAATTCTCAGTTTATCTTTTATTACTAGTATTATGGATAAGGTGAGGGAATGGAGTCAAAAGCGCAAAATGATGATGCTTCCTGATAGTAGTACTTTTCCCATAGTCATGGATTCGCCCTTTGGTAGTTTGGATGAAACCTCACGTAGACGTATAGCAGCGAAAATTCCTGAATTAGCTAATCAGTTAATTGTGTTAGTAACTAAGACTCAATGGCGGGGTGAGGTGGAAGAGGAAATGACGGAGATGATTGGGAGAGAATATGTGCTGAATTATTATTCTTCTAAACCAGATTGTGAGCAAGATTATATTCAGTTAGGTAAAGAAAGATATTCTTTAATCAGGCAAAGTCCCAATGATTTTGAGTATACCGAAATTATGGAAGTAGTTCGTAATTAACTGTCGTGTGAATGATGCAGGATAAGAGAAAAAAGGCGATCGCCAGCTGTTTTAGTATAAAATAGTGATTTTAAGGATAATGGTTGAAACTGGTAGAATCAGGGTTGCTAAAGACAAGGCTCAGTTAGTTAAGGATTTAACATCTTCAGAGGGCGGAACAGGACCGTTTTCCACTTTTGCTGATGTCATCGTATTTGCAGCAGCTTTGGGTGCAAAGCATAAAAAGCGTGTCCCTTTGGGGGAAATTGCCAAAAGGGAACCATCACCTATTAGGTTAGAATATTTTGCTTCAGTGGGAACTGACATAGTGATTAAATTATTGGGAGTAACTGAAACTCAGCACATTAAAGTATTATCTCCCCATGAAGAAGAATATGATAAGCAACGTAACCATATTTTTGAAGAATATGCTAATGGGGGACTGGAGATATTAGAACAAGAGTTAAGGGGAGCAGTGGATTATTCAGAGCGCATTTTATTATTTTTAACTTATGAAAGAAGCAATTACGGGGAAGAAGAAGAGGAATTTGATTTAAGCAAATTTCTTTTTTGATGACCATAACCTTGCTAACTCTGCTACTTATAAAATAATTGGTAGTCCTACTTGCTTAGGTTCAACCAACTTACCATCAAAGCCTATGGTTTTATTTTCTACAGTTCTCGCATCAGCCAAAGCCCTGCGCAGTTCAGCTCGTTCCATCTGCTCCTGAACTCCACCCAAAATATAAATGAGTAACTTGGCTGCTAATTCCCGTCCTGAAACCTGCACCCGCTTTTTATTGGGGTCATACAAAACACCATACCATAACGATTGTGGATACTCCATACCACTCAAGCCGCCTTGTCGGTCGAATTTCCGCAGCTTTTTAAAGATATCCTCCAGTGAGAAACCCTTTTGAAAAACCAAAATTCCCAAAGCTTGAGCTAAAGCCACTTGAGCTACAGGACGGAAAAGCATATTTCCGTCACCTCCATCCTTTTCAAAACTAAAGCGTCGCAAAGTGGGGGTGTCTTCTTCATCCAGCAGCTTATAACTGGGAAGGGTTGCTAAATAATCAAATAGCTGACGGAATTCCTCAATTCCCTGCTCAAGTTCGTCATCCTCTGGTCGCATAGGAATTAAGCCTTTTTCCGCAGGTTTCCAGTGAGGGAACTTTTGCCCCAAATATCGCTCACACATATCATGGAGAGCTTGCAGGGTGGTTAAAACAGTAGAATTAGATGCCACTGTCCCACTATTCCAATTAACGCGAGGATTGCGATCTTGTCGTTGTTCGAGAAGCGGATGAGTAACAGCGATTTTTCTGGACACAATGGAAAAACCATCATCCTCATTTAGCTGTGCTAATTGACCTTTAGTTAAAGGTGCAGCCATCAAGTTAACATGAACAAAAATCGATCTCACTCTGCGCCGCGCCTGGGTGCGAGTTTCCCCAGACGCAACTGCACAGATGAACTCAATGCCAATTTTTTCTTTGGGTAAACTTTGTAACTCGTCAAGGTCTACTTGGTACTTTTCTATCAAATCACTGACTGTGAGCGAATTATCATCAGCAGTTTTATCCTTCTTATAGCGCTGCAGTTTGCTGGTTTTGATTAACTCCATCAAACCCTGCACACCCATCAGGCGGTGTTGACCATCTAAAGCATAAATATTCACATCATCCTCAGAAATATTCAGCAGACCCACTTTACCGTCTTGATCCAAAGGGGTAAAATCAGTGGTAGATTTTAAAGCTATTCCCTGACTATCCCACTCAGGAGCTTTGGGATTATCCACCCAGGGTTGATTAATCACCACGAGAACAGGTGGGAATTTGTGACTTTTCCGCGCTGCTAAGTACTGTACTAGGGGCGCTTGTCGTGACCAGTCAAGGGGACGTTGCTGAATCTCGTCAATGCTGTCTGCGTCAACTACATTACCAGTTTGTGGATTGTACTTTTTCTGAAGTAAGGGTAAACCAGATGCGAAGTGAACGCGACCCGCAAACCATTCTAGGGTGACAGAACCAACATAAGCCTCAGTACCACCCATCTCAGTTTTCTGGACGAAAATATGGTCTTTTTTGGCTAAGAAATTTTTGAGTAGTAAGGATAGTACCTGTTGTTCCTTATGTTCTCTTTCCAGGTATTCCTGAGCGATGTCAGAGTGGGTCATGTTAAATTTTCAAAACTAAATAGTGTAGGATAGTAGAATTATCCGCAAAATTGGGTATTAGTAGTAAGGTTTTTAAAAATTTTTCGTACCTATATTAAGTAAATTTTTTTGTATGTTAGCCATTTCCATTGACTCGGATGGAAATAGTCACGCCGATATTTTCAGAGGTAGAAAGACCATGACTACAGCACAACAACCAGAAAATAAAGGTCAGCAATCGCCCACTGTAGCAAATTTGGTGGCTGATATCCAAGCTTTGACCACTGAAATTCAAGAATTGTATTGTTTAGATGATGTACCTTGGGTAGTGGGATATTCAGGTGGTAAAGACAGTACAGCAACTTTACAACTGGTATGGAATGCGATCGCCGGACTACCACCGGAAAAAATCCACAAAAAAATTTACGTAATTACTACAGATACACTGGTAGAAAATCCTATCGTAGCTGCGTGGGTACGTAATTCGCTCAAACAGATGAAAACTGAAGCCCAAAGGCAAAAATTACCATTTGAAACCCATTTATTACAGCCAGAACCTAAGCAAACTTTTTGGGTTGGTTTGATTGGTAAAGGGTACCCAGCGCCAAGAGGTAAATTTCGCTGGTGTACAGAACGTCTCAAAATAAATCCCTCCAATCGCTTTATTCGTGATGTCATCCGTACGAAAGGGGAGGCCATTGTTGTACTAGGTACTCGCAAAGCTGAAAGCAGAGCGCGTGCTAATAGAATGAAAAAATGGGAAGCTAAACGGGTACGTGCTCACCTCAGTCCTAACATGAACTTGCCAAACTCTCTAGTTTACAGTCCCATTGAGGATTGGCAAAATGATGAGGTTTGGATTTATCTGATGCAATGGGAAAACCCTTGGAATTATAGCAATAAAGATTTATTCGCCATTTATAGAGGTGCATCTGCTGATAATGAATGTCCTTTAGTAGTGGATACAACTACTCCCAGTTGTGGTAGCTCTCGTTTTGGTTGCTGGGTTTGTACATTAGTTAGTCAGGATAAATCACTGACAGCTATGATTCAAAATGATGAAGAAAAAGAGTGGATGCAACCTTTACTTGATTTCCGTAAGGAATTAGATATTGAAGAAAACCGCGATCGCAGAGACTTTCGCCGCAGAAGTGGGGATGTCCAACTATATGAACGTAACTTAGAAGGTGAAGTATCAGTTGAGCCTATTCCTGGACCATATATTAAAGAAGCGCGTGAAGATTGGCTCAGAAAGTTACTCACAGTTCAAAAACAACTCCGAGTTAGAGCACCAGAAAATATGCGCGATATTACTTTAATTACCCCTGAAGAACTGAGTGAAATTCGCCGGATCTGGCTAGAAGAAAGACATGAATTTGATGACACCTTACCGCGGATTTATCAAGAGGTGACTGGTGAGGTATTCCAAGACCCCCGTCCCGGTGCTGGGTATAGTTTACTCGGGAGTGATGAATGGGTGGTACTAGAAGAAATCTGTGGTGATGATGCTATGCATTTGGAGCTAATGGCGAAGTTATTGGACACAGAACGCCAGTATCGTAAAAAGGGACGACGGGTAGGAATATATGACACCCTAGAAAAATGTTTTGCTACCAGTTCCCGCTCCCCTGAAGAAGCAATTAAAAACGCCCATTTGAAACGTGATTTAAAAACAGCGGTTGACGCAGGTGATATAGAAAGGGTTAAGCAGCTGACTTTAGGTAATGCTATGGATGAACCCGATAAATCGCCATCTTGGGGAAGCATGAAATTTAAAAAGCAAGATATAACAGGGAATTAGTCAAAATCTGTTATTCCCCCATATTCTAGAAACCCACAAATCAATGATATTCCTTGAACTCGTATTACAAAACTTTGGTCCTTACTGTGGTCGTCAGGTAATCAATCTTAACCCAAAAATTGATGGAGAAAATGCTTGTCCCATTATCCTATTAGGGGGAATGAATGGCGGGGGAAAAACTACCCTGATGGATGCAATGCGCCTAGCATTATATGGTCATCGCGCCCAATGTTCCACCCGTGGTAACCTAAGTTATAACGACTTTCTCACCCAATGCGTTAATAGCCACACTCCACCACTGGAAGATACTCGCATTGAATTGGTTTTTGAACATATTGAAAATGATGAGCCAGTAAAATATAGAGTGGTGCGACGCTGGACAAAAGAACCTAAAGATGGTAAGGACCAACTAGGTATTTTAGATGCTCAAGAATGGCTGGATATTGCCTTAGTGAATATTTGGGATGAGTATATAGAAAATCTCTTACCATTAGGAATTTCTAACTTGTTTTTATTTGATGGTGAACAAGTCAAGGAACTGGCGGAGCAGGAAACACCTCCTCCCATTGTGGTTGATGCAATTCGTGGGCTTTTAGGTTTAGAACTAGCTGAACGATTATCAGTTGATTTAGATATTATAGTCAACCGCAAGCGTAAGGAAATCGCTGATACTCAAGACTTGGTGAATTTAGAAGAAATTGAGCAAAAACTGAAGGTACAACTACAGGAATATCATAAAATTGAGCGGCAATTCCAAGAATTTAATCAGACTTTATTGGAAGCGGAGACAAAGCAGCAAGAAGCTTTTGACAAATTCATTGCTGAAGGTGGTAAAATAGCAGGCGATCGCAGTCAGTTAGAAAAACAAAAATATGACATAAATAGCGCCGCGGAAAAGACACGTTTAGCCATGGGTGAATTAGCTGCGGATATCTTACCTTTAGGTTTAATTGAACCTTTACTCCAGGAAACTTATATTCAAGGAGAGAGAGAATTTCGCACTCAACAAGCTAAAGTAGCCTATGATTTACTCTTACAAAGAGATCAGCGTTTAATTGACTTGATTAATCAATTAAAAATTAGCAACAAGCAAGTTGAGAAAATCACAGAATTTATCTCAGCGGAAAATAATAAGATTCAGCAAGATACCATACAAGAATCCTGGCTATTAACTGACTCAGAAACCCTGAATCAATTAGATAATATTATTCATCATTATCTGTTGTATACGAAAAAAGTAACCCAAGATAAGTTAACAGATTTGCGCTTTCAAGAAGAAGAAATTATCACCCTAGAAAGACAAATTCAAACCGCTGCATCTCCAGAAGACTATCAAAGATTAGTGGATAACTTACAACAAACACAAAAGGAAGTTGCACAAGCAAAAGCAACTTGTGAAATAACCAAAAGTCAATTAAATCAATTAGAAAGTGAGATTCGTAACACAAAAAAAAGCCTAGAACAATATACAGAAACTAATATTGACCGCAAACATAATGAACATATTATTAACGCAGCCGCTAAAGTTCAAGATACATTAAAACTGTTCCGTGAGAAATTAACTCTGAGAAAACTAAATAAACTAGAAATTGAAGTTACGGAATGCTTTCGCTACCTGCTACACAAATCAGATTTAGTGCATCGGGTCGCCATCGACACCAACACATTCAGCCTATCGCTGTATGATCTGAATGGTAAATCAGTATCCAAACAGAGACTTTCCGCGGGAGAAAAGCAACTACTAGCCATCGCGTTTCTCTGGGGATTAGCGCGAGTCTCAGGCCGTCGCTTACCCGTAGCCATAGACACACCCCTGGGTAGACTAGACTCATCCCACCGGGGAAACCTCCTAGAAAGGTATTTCCCCTCTGCTAGCCATCAAGTTATACTGTTATCAACAGATACAGAAATTGGTAAGCATGAAGTAGAAACACTGAGAAATAATCAAGCGATCGCCCGGGAATACCTCCTCAAGTATAACTCCTCTACCCGTCAAACTACAGTCATAGAAAATCAATATTTTTGGTAAATATGGAATCTCCCATTGAAAGAATCAAACTTTCTCAAACAGCCAAAGAACAACTACTTAAACTTAAACGTAGCACTAAAATTGACCAATGGAACATTTTATGTCGTTGGGCTTTTTGTCGTTCCTTAGCAGAATCTGCCCCACCCTCACCGGTACCAATTCCCCAAGATAGCAACGTAGAAATGACCTGGCGGGTATTTGGTGGCGAAATCTCCGATATTCTTCTGCTCGCCCTGAAGCAACGCTGCCATAATGATGGCTATGGTACAGACAAAGAAACCCTAGCTACGCAATTTCGCCTGCACTTGCATCGTGGAATTGGTTACTTAGCAGGAGACCCAAATATCAAGAAAATTGAAGACCTAATTGAATTAGCAGTCAAACATTGAAAGGATATTAGTTAACAGTCAACAGTTAACAGTTAACTGATATGGCCGAATCTTTAGAAATCGAGCGTCACAGAGCAGCGATCGCTCGTCATGATATATCTCGCCCTGTCCGCTTGGCAATAGACTGGCAAATCCTCACTCAAGAGACTTCATTTTTTGATTATGGCTGTGGCCACGGTGGTGATGTGCAGCGAGTCGCCAAATTAGGCTATAGTAGCGCCGGTTGGGACCCTTACTACTTTCCCAAGGACACCATTAGCGTCGCCGATATAGTCAACTTAGGTTATGTCCTCAACGTCATTGAAGACCAAGAGGAACGCAGCCGAAGTCTGATCCGCGCCTGGGAAATTACCCAAAAAGTTCTAATTGTCGCTGCACAAGTATTAATTAACGCCCCGAGTAAAACCCAACTAGCTTACAGCGATGGTATAGTTACTCGCCGCAACACCTTTCAGAAATATTACGAACAACAAGAACTCAAAACTTACATAGATGAGGTACTGAATGTAGATGCAGTACCAGTAGCCTTGGGTGTGTATTTTATCTTTCGTGATGATGTAGAAAAAGAAAGTTTTAAAGCCATCCGGTTCTTTTCTAGCACTGCTACACCTAGAGTACGTATTCCCAGTAAGCGGTTTGAAGACTACCAGGAACAACTAAAACCACTGATAGACTTTTTTACCAAACGTGGCAGGCTACCTGTAAAAGGTGAATTAGGGAATCAAGAGGAACTACTCACAGAATTTGGTAGCTTCCGCCGAGCCTTTAATGTAGTTTTACAAGTTACCGATGAAGCAGAATGGGATGCGATCGCCTATCGTCGTTCCTTAGACATTCAAGTATATCTTGCCCTCAGTCACTTTGATCAACGTCCCACATGGCACAAACTACCCCCAGAAATGCGCCAAGACATCAAAGCCTTTTTTGGTAGCTACGAAGAAGCTTGTCAAGTAGCTGACCAAAAGCTTTTCAGCTTAGGTAATCCCCAAGTTATCCACAAAGCCTGCGAAAAGAGCAAAATTGGCAAACACACACGGGGCGCACTTTACGTTCATGTGTCTGCCCTAGCAGCCCTTGACCCCTTACTACGAATTTATGAAAGCTGTGCTAGCCGCACCATCGGGCGTGTAGACGGAGCCACATTAATCAAATACCATCTTGACAAGCAACAAATATCTTACTTATTTTACCCACAATTTGACATTGATCCCCATCCAGCCTTAACAGCCAGTATTACCATTGACTTAAAAACCCTATACATCACTCACCGAGATTATGCAGATAGAGCCAATCCGCCCATTCTGCACCGCAAAGAAACCTTTGTAACTCCCAATTACCCACACTACCAACAATTTGCCCAACTCACCCAACAAGAAGAAGAATTAGGATTACTCAAGCAAAAAAGTGACATTGGTACCCGTGCAGGTTGGGAAAAATGCTTGGCTGCACACGGCGTAAAAATCACAGGTCATCAAATTCATCAACTCAAAGAATTTTAACTAAATTCCATGTTTCCTAAGAAAAATACAGCAACTGTGGCAAGATAACTGCAATTGATCAAATTGAGAAAGAACCTGGACAAAATGAACCCCGTGCGATCGCTAGTAAAAGTTTTTGGTAGCCGTAAAATGGCCGCCTTGACATTAATAGGTTTCTCATCCGGCTTACCATTGTTCTTAACCAGCCGAACCCTCCAGGCTTGGATGACTGTAGAACAGGTAGATTTAGGTGCTATTGGCTTATTCAGCCTTGTAGGTCTACCCTACTCCTTAAAATTTATCTGGTCACCCTTGCTAGACAGGTTTGCAGTGCCAATTTTAGGGAGGCGACGCGGCTGGTTAATCATACTGCAAATTGGGTTATTCATTGCCATTGCCCTCATGGCTTGGCAACAACCCAAGCAAGCATTACAATTATTAGCGATTAATGCTGTGGCGATCGCCTTTTTAAGTGCTAGTCAAGACATTGCCGCCGATGCTTACCGTACTGATGTTCTAGAAGAATTAGAATTAGGAGCAGGTGCTGCTGTTTTCGTCTTAGGTTATCGAGTAGCGCTGTTATTCACAGGGTCTTTGGCATTAATCCTAGCGGACAGTTTACCCTGGTCATCAGTTTACCTATTGATGTCCTTGGGTATGGGTATTGGAATTCTTGCCACCTTATTTGCGCCAGAACCCAAAGAAACCAGCCCCCCAGAATCCTTAGCAGCTGCGGTAATTTTACCCTTTGGGGAATTTTTCGGGCGCCACGGTGTACTCCAAGCAATTTTAATTGTGCTGTTCATCGTCCTGTATAGACTGGGCGATGCCTTTGTTAACAATATGTCTACACCCTTTTTGTTGCAAACAGGATTTACCCAAACCGATATCGGCGCAATTCAAGGTGGTATGGGGCTAATTGCTACCATCGTTGGCACCTTAGCAGGTGGAGCAATTTTGAGTAGAATTGGTATCAACCGTTCGCTCTGGTTATTTGGTGCTTTGCAAGCGGTGAGTAACTTAGCTTATTATATCCTGGCTAATCTTGGTAAAAACTACTCGGCTTTAGTGTTAACAATTAACATTGAAAACTTCTGCGGTGGCTTGGGAACAGCAGCCTTTGTGGCATTTTTGATGAATATGTGTAACCAGCGGTTTTCCGCCACCCAATATGCTTTATTATCCAGTTTTATGGCGGTCAGTCGTGATATTCTAGTCGCGCCCGCTGGGACTTTAGCAAAAATTACGGATTGGCCTTTATTTTTCATTATCAGTATGGTTGCTGCTATCCCAGGATTACTTCTGTTACCATTCTTTGCCCCTTGGACCCCTAAACCAGTGGCAATATCCAGACCAGGACTTGAAGAAGATGAGGATTTATGGGGAACCAAATAGTTATTATTGTTGGCACATTTATTCTCTTACTCACCGGCTTGTTACTCGGCTATGTTCTCTCACAGTTAGTTTTAGGATTTCTAGAACTTAACCAACTAACAATCTTCGGAACATTCAGTCTAGTTGTAATCTTTGGTACACTTTATTACGTTTTGTTTTGGCAGCTAGGTCGAGAACAATCACGCTTAAGATCTCAAAACAGACGAGATGCGGTACAGGAGCAAACAACAACCCTGATAACCGATAGCCATCTCAAAAACAAACTCATTGCTAAATTAGGAGGTGATGTAGCCGCTGCTGAACAATTGATTCAACAAGCAAGGGTTAATTATCCGGGAATGCCAGAAAATTGGTACTGCGAGAGGGCTATTGATGATTTGGAACGGGAGCAACGCTAACCAGCTTCAAAACTCGATAGAATAAGTCAAGCCAATATTCTCAGCAGCCCCAAGATTGCAATTAAATTATGGTGATCATTCGTCAGTATATTGCCCCATTGCTCGTAGTGTTAATCTTTTCATTAGCACTGGTAGCAGTCAGCGCCCGTATTTTCCTACCCTCTGATATGGCAGCACCCGCACCAGTAGAAGAGAATGGGCAAATAGGAACATGGGTGAATGGGGAAGAAGAATTATTTTCTGTTTCACAAACCCCTGGGGTGTGTTTGTCTATTTTACCCCCCGTAACCAAGAATTTAACGGTAACTGAGTTTGTCTGAGGAACTGCTACCGGGCTACTATATTCGTCCCGGTTCAACACAAGAGCGATCGCTGCTGGTCAAGTTTATGCAGCAAACTTACCGGGAACTATTTCCCCAGCAAGACTTTGCCCATCTAGCCAGAACCGTTGATCAGTATTTCTCCCCAGATAC
This sequence comes from Anabaenopsis arnoldii, assembly GCF_028331025.1. Classification (NCBI taxonomy): domain Bacteria; kingdom Bacillati; phylum Cyanobacteriota; class Cyanophyceae; order Nostocales; family Nodulariaceae; genus Anabaenopsis; species Anabaenopsis arnoldii. The sequence goes on from NZ_JAQMUH010000143.1 coordinate 12,573, forward strand.
ACCCTTGTGGTGGGTAGAGTGTTTGGGTGAGGAATCCCCTATTATTGCCTGTCTCTGGGTAGGAAATGCCATAGATCAAGTCCGGGGCGATCGCCATGCTCACATTTTTCTTCTCTACGTTGTCCCAGAATATCGGCGACGGGGTATTGGTACAGCTATGATGAGGTATGTAGAAAATTGGGCAACTCAAAGAGGCGATCGCCAAATTGGTTTACAGGTTTTTCCATCCAACTCAGCAGCCTTCAACCTTTACCATAACTTAGGTTATCAAACCCAATCCCTATGGATGCTAAAATCACTAACTAAAGGTTTGTAGTCAGGAGTCCTAGTTTTATTTACCTCTAAATGATCTAAATATATCAACCATTTTTCTGGTAGCAGATAAATATATAAATATTAATTATGTATGACGAAGAAGACCTAAGCCTACTTGATGGAGAGGAAGAGCTAGAAAGCCCCCTGGATAACATAGCACCCCTAACCACTGAATCTCAAGGGACAAAGCCAGATCCAGAGGAGATGCTAGCTCTTTTAGAAAATCATCAACCCCAACAACGGATGCTTGCAGCTCGTGCTTTTTGTGATCTGGAAGATGCACGGGCTACACCCCATTTAATTCGCCTGTTAAGTGATACCTGTCCCTTGGTGCGGGTGAGTGCAGCCTATGGGATTGGACGCAATCCCAGCCCAGAAGCAGTAGAACCGTTAATCAATCAACTTAACAAAGATTGGAATGGCTATGTACGTAAGGGGGTAGTTTGGGCTTTAGGAAATTGCCGCGATCGCCGTTCTCTAGCGCCCCTAGCAGACGCTTTAAAAACCGACATTTCCGCCGTGCGTTTGTGGTCTGCTAGCGCCTTAGCCCAAATGGCAGATGTTGGATATGAGACTGTTGTGGGAGCAATACCACCAGTAATTGAAGCCTTAGTCCAAGACCCAGTAGCAGCAGTGCGGAGTAACTGCGCTTGGACAATTGGGCAGTTGTGCCGAGAATTACCGTCTAATATTATCTATGCCACAGCGATCGACGCTTTGATTCAAGCCTTCGCCGAAGACAAGGATTTAGGAGTGCGGGAAGACGCCAAAGCCTCACTATTAGGGGTAGGTGACCCCCGTGGCTTACAGCTGATTGAAACCCTAGAACAAGAGGGATGGTTTTGATGGGTGGGGAATGATACTTAAAGCCATCGGTTTGCTGTTTAAGATTTCTGTCTCTGAGCGATTTGCATAAGCAGACGAAGTGCTTCGTTAACCGATTCACTTGTGGGAAAGGCTTGAGCAACGTCAGGTTCAAGTAATACTACATTTGTTCCTGCTGGGTAGCGATCAACATATTTTCCTCTAACACCACCCTGCATCTTGCTAAAGTCATACTCAGGTCTTAAGTCGTCTTCTAGCTCGTGGTTACTCTCCATCTTCATAAAACCTCCGCTCCTGTGCGGGTTCCTTCTCGTGCGCTGATAATCCGAACGCGATCTGCTCGATCTGTATGGGAGACTATCAGGATACGATTAGCACTGGATCATCCAATGATAACGTAACGCTCCTCACCGTAAGAGTGCTCTGGGTCAGGGAATGTCACAGATAAAGGATCATTGAAAACAGTAGACGCCTCGTTGAATGAAACGCCATGCTTTTTCAGGTTCGAGTTCGCCTTGTCTGGATTCCATTCAAATTGCATTTAAACAACACTTGCTACTCTACTTGATTTTTACGTAAAACATCTTTAAGCGGTTTATTACCATACTGATGAAAAGTAAACAGTTATGGTGTGGTTTTTTTAATTAATAAATCAACTCCAACCATAACAGCAGCTATATTTGGCAACCATAGGCAGGAAAAAGAGACAACATCTGATATAATGAGAATACCGGATATTATTTGAACTGCATCGTAAACTAAAATAATTCCTAGAGTCAAAGCAAAGCTATTATATCTAACTCTGGGTTGTAAATTAATGCCGATCGCCCCACCCAAAAAAGCAAAGACAGTACAGGAGACAGCAGAACTAAATCGCTTGTAAATGTGAAACTTGAGATTGAGGAACTCACGGCGATCGCCTGCTGTTTCCAGAACAGACAATCGCTGATAAGCTTGATATATATTCATTTCTCGGTCATCAAGCTTTTCTCTGTCTGCTTGAAACTGTGAAGATATATGAGGCAGATATAAGGGCATAGTATCAAACATAACCCTTTGACCATAGGAGCCATCAGCATTAATCAGACTGTGGGAACCATGATAAAAATAGCAATATTCTTGTTGCTCATAGCATTGGGCAAAACTAGAAGTAATAATTATCTTCAGTCTTTGCGCATCGCGAATTAATAGAGTGACAGATTGCAGCTTGCCATCAATAAACTTATCTGCATAAAATAGATACTTAAGAGACCTTTGATTCTGTTCTCCAACATAATCTTGATAAAACTCCGTGTAAAAGATATCAGAGTTTTTCAGGTTTGACCTATTAATATTTAGAGAACTTTCTAAAGTGATCGCAGCCTGATAATTAGCGGGGGGAACAAATATATCATTAAATGTAAATTGGATGAACGTTACCAACAAACCGGTAATAATAGCGGGATAAGTTAACCTGTATAAACTGACTCCACAGCTTTGTAAAGCAATAATTTCAGTATTGCTAGAGAGTTTCTGATAAGTAAAAATAGTTGCCATTAAAGTGGCAATAGGTAAAGCCAATACAATAAACTCAGGTAATTTAAGAATATGTAGATATATTAAAACTGGAAAAGATAACTGTTTATTAATTAGAAATTTAAACTGCTCAAAGGATATGCCAATAGACTCAGCTACCACAGTCACAATGATAATGCTAAATAATAAGGGGCGAATCAACTCAGAAATTAAATAATAGTTCAATAATGATATTTGAGCAAAAAAGCTGATTTTTTTCATTTATCATTTTGTTGGTTATGTAATATTGGAATGAGCCGGGGAATGAATTAAGAGTCTCATAGCCGATTATCTAGATAATCAGCTATTGTGGTTTTATTGGCGTAGGTTAGCTTCCCCTTTGGGGTTAAATTAATTAGAGATAGCGGGTAAGATACCCGCACTACTAAATAGAATCCCTGTTTTAGTTACAAGTTGTGAGCCTTCCACCTTTGCGCACCTTAGCGTTACCTTAGCGCCCCTTTGCGTTAAAGAA
>NZ_JAQMUH010000144.1:0-38379 GCF_028331025.1 Anabaenopsis arnoldii
AAGCTGACACTGGGTGATGATGTAGTTTCTCCAATGGGAGAGTTGGGATTAACTACATTAACTAGAGGGATGTCTTGTGAGGATTGATTTGGGAAAGATTTTTCAGCGGAAACTACTGGTAAGCTGACACTGGGTGATGAGGTTGTATCTAACTTGTGTTGAATGGGAATTTCTGAGAAATCACTTTTTTCTGTGGTTGAGTTTGATGATACTAATTTATGAGTTTGACTCTGTAAAAAATCCGTTTTTGTAGTTTCGGATTGAGTAGAAATATTTGTGTCTAAATTAGCTAAAGAATTATATGGTTGTAAAACTAATGGTGTTGATTGCGATCGCAGATTTTCTCCAGCAGTTTCTTTAACTGTAATTGCTTGAGCTTTAACAACTGGAAGTTGCTGGTTAATTTGACCAATATCTGATGATGATAAGCTAGAATTTATAGCTTCTGTGGCTTGATTTTTATGGTATTGATTTTGAATATAAATAATAGGGGTTGATTCTGATTTTAAATCAATGGTAGTTGACCAACGCTGCATTTGTTGAGCGAGTAAAGGTAGGCGATGAAAAAGATCGGGCGATCGCTCAATAATATTTCTCCCCATGCGAATATTAATAACCCCCGGTTTTGTCAACAGATTATGAAATCTTTTGACAAGTTGCGGATTAAGATGTCTTTGCCATGTTGGTAAATTAGTAGATGTCATTGTATATTTTTAATTAGTTATATTCCGTCATCCAATGCTGAAATTATTACCATTTTTATTAAGCTTTATAAACTCCCCGATGCACTAACTCTAAACGTTCAAAAGCCACTTGTGAGCTATTACTAGCATTTAATTGTGGTCCTTCCCAAGCTACTGGATAAGCTTTTTTAAAGTTCCATGCAATTAATTTTGATTGCTGACCATCTCGCACCATAATCGTACCGTTAATGAGACGAATTTTACCTCTGGTAGCATCTTCATACCACTTCCATAAATCATCTCTTTCCCCCAGTCCCCGCACCAAAACTAAATTGGGATAAGTCATATATTTGGGGAATTGATGAACACGGTGATGAACACCCCCTTCTACATAACTTTCTAATTCCAGTCTGCTGCTTAATCCTGTAACTTCTGAAAAGCCACCGACTGTTAAACCATCAATTTCTACCATAAAATTGAAAGCCATATAGGGGTCATGGGCGTTCTTATCGGAATTACTGTTGTTTTTTTTTTGCGATTTTGCCATAAATATCCCCCTATTGAGATAACTGATCAATATTTAATTAGTATTACCTGACTGCTGATTAATCTGCTGGTTAATACGCGCTACTTGAGCTACCCACTGTTGTCTTTCCCAGTGTTCCATATTCATTACTTGGTCATAGGACCAATTAAAGTGATAGGAAAGGTAAGCTACCTCCTCTAGAAGACGTTCTGAGGGGTAGCAAACTACTCCCCCACTGGGGAAGTTTCGACTTCAAACTCACCACCGCAATGGGGACAGGAAACCTGAAAGCGTGTATGACCATTTTGATTAATTCGTTGGTAAAAGTCTTGCAGGTAAACCAAATCCCCAGAAAATAATTCTTCAATAATTTTGGTATTGAGTTGGTCTAAAGTTCCTAGCTTAGTAATCACTCGCGCTAGCAGAATAATCACCAGATAACCAGGATTTCTCTGTACCCTGGGGTCGCGCAGAGGGGCGATTTCATCAAAAGCTGTTGACAGTCGCATAGTTCCTTCACGATGAAGGTTTCCTTCTGCATCGATATAACCACGAGGTAGGGTAAAAAGAAATTCAGTCTGGTGCATTTTTCCTCACATTAACCAACGGTGATTCCTTCGTGAACAAATTCTAGTGATTCTATTGCTATTTCGCTAGCGGTAGCATTAAAATCTGGACCGCTCCAATTAGTCGGCCAACAATTTTCTAGGTTCCATCTAATTGTTTCTTCCCCTAAGTCATTAGCGAGAATAATAGAAACGTTTTTGCGCTCGATTTCTTTACCATCTATTAAATCTTTATGCCATTTCCACAGTTCATCATTATCAGTAATCCCTCGTTTGAGGCTGATATTACCAAAGCTATTTAAACCAGGTACTTTTCTTTGTCCCAAACTTTTGTCTGTACCTTCGCGATATTCAATCACGGCTCTAGTGGCGTTCAAACCAGCACATTCTCTAAAACCTGCATGGACGATACCATCCCACTCTACCCAGAAATTATAACCATTAAATGGATCATGGGTATCTTTAACATTAGGCATGATAATTGCTCCTGAAATTACTAAGATTCGACAAATTTAACGCCGCTACTACCGTGAACTAAGGAAATCACAATGAATTCACTGGGAGTAGTAGGCGCGAAACCAATTTCGGTAACTATCCTTCCAGTCTTACGGATTTCTGGCGGGTTGGTTTGTGCGTCACATTTGACATAAAACGCCTCTTCTGTAGTTTCCCCCTGAATTGCTCCCTGTTCCCAAAGAGTTTCTAAGTAAACTGTTAATTCCCGCTCTATCCTTACCCATAAATCTGTATTATTAGGTTCAAATACAGCATCGATTAAGTGACGTTCTACCCACCGCAGAATAGTGATTTTGATGCGGCGAATGTTGATATATTGCCATTCAGGATTTTGACTTAAGGTGCGTGAACCCCAAACTCTAATTCCCCGACTTCTAAAACTGCGAATGCAGTTAACTCCGCCTCCTGCTGCTGAGTTTAATATTTGCCAATCTACATCGGAAAATAAAAGACTTAAATCCAAAACTCCTTCTAATAAATAGTTAGCGGGGGCGCGATAAACTCCGACCTGGGAATCATTACGCGCATAAATTCCCGCAATATGACCACAAGGAGGAATGTTACAGGAGGCGTTTTCTATTTTCAACCAGGGAGTATAGAGCGCACCATTATCACCAATTAATCCTTGTTGTTGTGCTTTCACCACTTTGATATCTTCGCTTTTGGAGATATTGAAAGCATCAAGAATGGCAAAGCGATCGCCCATTGTGTCACAATGCTCCAGTATAGCTTGTTGCATTTCCAGAGCTTCTTCTGGAGAGTTTTGCAGAATATCAGGCGCACATACTAAATCGATGATATCTAGTGCTTCGATGGCCTGTAAGCCCTGTTGCAATTCTGCCAGAGTGTGATTTTTTAAACCCACCACATAACACAGACGACCGCCATTTTCAAAGAATCCCCGTACCGCATGACCTAAATAACTATTAGGTAATGGTTTACCAAAATACTGCACAAACTGAGTCCAGAGTGTGAGCATTTGCGGTACAGGATGATGATTTTCCGGAAAATTATTAACCTCAGCAACCCCCAAGAACACCGGAACACCCGTGAGTAAATCTTGACCTGGTATAGCAGGAATATCCTGTAAATAGACACCAGGGGCGGTTAAATTAAGGTGTGTGGATGTCTGCATAGGTTAATTAAGGGAATAGGTGAATAAGTTATTTTTTCTCTTCCACAAGTTGGCTAATGCGGAAGATCACAAACTCTGCTGGTTCTATGACTGCGACACCAATTTCAGTCACTACTTGACCGAGTTTGCGGGTTTCTGCAGGATTATTTTCTGCATCGCACTTGACAAAGAATGCTTCTTCAGGCGTTAAGCCAAATAATGCACCTTTGCGCCATTCATTGGTCAGGAATGCGGTAATATTGCGGCGAATTTTTGCCCATAGTTCTGGGGTATTGGGTTCAAATACTACCCATTGGGTTCCTTCGTCTATGGACTCACGCAGATAATTAAAGTGACGACGAATATTAATATATTTGAAGTCGGGATTATCTTTTCCTGCGCCTAATGTCCGTGCTCCCCAAATGCGGATGTTACCGTTAAGATTACGAATGCAATTGATACCATCATTATTTAATGGTGCTTGTTTAGCTTTGCTGATATCCTGCTTTAAACCAACTGCGCCTAAAATTGGTTCGTTAGCAGGTGCTTTGTGAACTCCCCTTTTATCATCGACCCGCGCATAAATACCAGCAATGTGTCCACTGGGAGGAACAAATTTCACTTCTTTACTTACGGGGTCGTAAACCTGAATCCAAGGATAATATACAGCTGCATAATCTGAGTTTCCTAGTAGCTTGTCACTACCCGGTTTTAGTTGGTCGGAGTCAACGGGAATATCTTCTTCTGTGTCCAGAATAGCAAAGCGATCGCCTAAATTGCGGCAGTGAATATCAATTTTTGCTAAGGCTGTTTTACTGGTAACACCAGGCGCTGCAACAATGGCAATTTCATCAATGGCTTCAAATTTATCCAAAGCTGCATCTAGGTTTGCTTCTTCTGCTACCCAAGTGACAAAACACCTAGTTCCGCCATTTCTGAAGAAGCCATAAACCGCATGGGCGAGGATACTTTGACCAGAATTAGTGGAAAAATCCCCAAAAAATTTCTTAAATTCACTGAAGTTTGTACACAGTTTGACTTCACTTTCAGCAGTTGGTATAGTTTCTGCTGCAGTATCATCAGTAGCTGCAGCTAGAGTAATGATACCAATAAAACCGGCCGTACTCGTTCCTACACCGACAATCGGCGCTACCCCTGAAGATACTTCTTCAACATAGACACCGGGGGTAAAATAGGTGGGCATGATATCTTTTCCTTTGTTGATAATTGTGATTATCGGACAAATGCAATTGACAATTGAGCAAATCTCAATTGACGGTTAATTGGAAATCTAATGATTTCACTTCCCCTGTTTGCAAATAGATTTGTTTTTGTTGTTTGGGATATCCTTTAGCTGAAACTATGACTGTGATGGGAGTATTACTTGCTTCTATGCCAACAAGTCGATAATTCCATTCTCCCTGTGATTGTTTAATGATTTCAGTAGAGCTAAAAGTGTGGTCTCTACTCCCTTGAATTTCCACTCTAGCCATGCCAATCGCCTCGTTATCATCCGCACTGGTGATTGTGCCTATAAGCGTTGTTGGTTGTAATTTTAACTCTACTATATTAATAGTATCAAATACAGCAAAATTTTCATCCTCCTTAATAATATTTTTATTATTTTTGGCAGTAATCTCAACTTGACATTGACCCTTGGCATAACGCCTGGGATCATCAAATAAAGATGCTTCTAATTGATAGCATCCTGATGGTAAATTTCTGAAATAGAACCAACCCTCAAATATAGTTTTAGTCCTTCCTAGTTGAGATTGTTTATTTTTGGTGTTGTAGGGGAAATAGTCAATAATTTCTTGATACCCTTGAAACTTATCCCGCCTACTCAGGTAATTATTTGCCAATAAAGCCTGGAATAATTGCACCTTATCAGCAGTATGTAACTGAGGATTTCTCAAGTTTTGTCGCAATTCTTGAATTGCTGTAGGTAGGCTTGCTGGGGATGAATCAAGGTCGGTATTCCCTGAGAAACACTGCATTGAGCCTGGTAATCCTAGGAGTTGAGTCTTGAAGATGACGGAGTTAATAAACTCATCAGGAGCGTCAATAATCTTAACCATAGCACCTGAAATTCCTCGCCCTGTGATGGCATCCTTAACTTGTCCAGCTATGATGATTTGATGTTGAAATAGTTGTTGCTTTAGCATTTGTGCCGATGGTAGTTGCAGAACAATTTAAGCATGAGGAATCAGGGCTAAGGTATGGCACAATCAATAATTAGCAGAATTATTAAATTTAAATTTTGTTATTAAATTCTGTTAATTTCCGTGCGTTGATAAAGTACCAGAGGGAATTCTGTTTCTGGTTCTTCCACAGGTACGGAGATTGTTACTGTGTAATTGAGTGCTGCTTTGGGTTTTCCTCCAATTGCTTGCCAAAATTCCCCTAAACTTTGTAAGTAACTAGAACGTAAACCAACTCCTACGGGTAATGGTTCTTGTCCTTTTAAACTACCTTGTAAAATTGCTGCTGGTAAAGTCCGATAACGCAGCAATAATTTCATTACTTCTCCCAAAATGTGATGTTCTTGTTGGGGGTCATCGGAATTAGCCCAAGCAGTAATCAAATAGGAACAATCTATCCTAGCTGGAGAACGTTTTTTTACAGCTGTACCGTTTTGACGACGTTGCACCGACCATTCACTACTGCGCATTTCCAGATTTTCCCGGACATCATACAGAAACAGGTTAATGGCTGGTTTTTGTTTGATAGAACCTTCAAAGGGCATATCAAAACTAATAGCCACGTTGGTTTCAGTTGACCGTTTTAACTCTGGTAATTCGTGAGTTAGTAATTTTTCTAGGGTGCTATCTAAGTCATCTAGCATGAATAAATTCCTATTTGTTTGACTCTATGCACTTAATTTTTGGCAATAAATTCTAGGGTAGAGGTGTCAATTTCTTGGGGTTTGTGATTGTTTTCCCTGTTAGCAATAGCTAATTCTTCTTCTAATACTTGCATTGCCCCACTGATGCGGATTAAAGTTTCCCGCAGGCTGGTTTTTTGTGCTTCTAAATTAGCTAGTGCTTTCTGTCCAGCTTCGTACTCTACTGTTAGTACTTGTAGGCGTTTCTCCAGTTGTTCCTTCATTGCTGTCTCACTTGCTGTTGAAAGGTGTTAATCTTGATCAGAAACCATAGGGAACTTCCAAATCATGAGTACCCATTTCCCGGAAATGAAGTCCACGATTTTGCTTACTCATATCGATTTTGACTTTCAGCAAAGCAGGACGTTCTGGTGTGGGTTTGGGAATTAAATGTGCCGGAATGCGCGCGGCGATATAGCGATTAAATGATTTGCTGTTCCAATGACGGGCAAAGGGATTATCATAGGTTGCCAGAAATCTTTCCATGGTATGACCGTTGACAGTAATGCCATTGTGCATACAACCGTTCCAGTCGTTGTTATGCTCCACCATATACAGCAACTTATCATTGCCTGACCACACATAAGGAACCATCAATTCTAAATTGGTTTTCTGTTGAATGACTGTATATGTATCCCAATTCCAGCTGTCAGAATCTTTGTTATTCCAACTTGTGGCATCACCGCCATTGATTTTCCAATGGTATCCTAGGGCTGCTTGAGTGGCGTGAGACCAAGGATTTTTACTGAATGCCAACCCAGACAACCAGAATTCAGTACCTTGTTTGGAAATCAAGGTGACTTTACCGGCTCTCCCAACGGGAATCGGTAGCCATTGGTGTGTGGTGTCATTCCCATCAGTGAGAGAACCATCAGGACAGTAGCAATTACCGTATCTTCTACCAGCTGCCCACCGTCCTAGGTCTTCTTTATATCCATCTAAAAACTGTACCTTGACTACGTTCCAAGTATCACCACTTACTCTGATCCAGACAGTATTGTATCCATCGGGAATGGTGACCAATGCCCCGGCATCATCTTCTTCTGACCCTCCATAGCAGAGCATTTTACGATCATTCCAGAGGTTGTTAATTGTGTGTCTGGTTTCCCAATCACCAGGTGCTTTTTTGAAGACACCGTGTACAGCGATCGCCCCTGCATCTCTAGCCTCAAAAATATCTTGATAAATTATTGGTTCATTGGGATACATCCGTTGTCGCATCGGGTTTGTAGACTCTAGATGCAAGGCGCGGATGACACCGTTAACATCTAGTTTTCTCCCTGGACTGGTTGTACCAATACCCACATTACCTGTATCGCGTTCAATGGTGATCCTTGTGGCGGTCTGGCCGGCGCGATAGGAGATTAAATTGATCACAGATGAAATATCTTCAGATCCACCGCCTTCGGTTGACCAACCATACAGCCCATCTGGCTGACTGGAGAGGGAAATTGCTGGTTTTTCCTCCGTGGGAGCATTCAAAGCCGCCAGTCGCTCTTTAATTTTGGCTTCTATGTGTTTTTTAACGGCTTTTTCTGAAGGTACTACATCCGTGCGATCGCTATCTGTGGCGATTGTTTCCGATACAGAGCTAATCAGGGATTCCCCTAATTTTAACGACCCGGATACACTCAAGTTACCTTTAATCGCTAAAGATTCCCCATCACTTCTGAGGTTAATTTCTTCACCTTGGCTACCGGGTAACCTCGCCCCAGAATATTGGCGGACACTGTTATCTACTTGCACTTGTCCGTTTTCTACGACGAGTTTAGCTAACAACACCGTTTTAGCGTCTTTGGTTTCAATCGCTTCTAATGTTAAAAGGGGAGTTTCTGCAAAGCGCGTGAAACTATCCGGTATTTCTGGTTGTTGTAATACTTTTGGCTCTTGATGATAGCGCAGACACACCCAACATAGAGAATTTATCTTGATGTTGGTTTTTTCTTCTGCTAATACAATTAGATTACCTTCTCCATCAATGGCTGTACCAGATTTAACAGTAACTGCTGTTTCCCCGGCCATGGCTTCTACTTCTAGACCTTCCACGATCCCCGCTAAATGCAGCTTACTATTGATATAACGTTGGCGATCGCTGAGATATTTATGCGCCAACTCGAAATCTTCATCTAAGAGATATTGTCCAGGAAAATAATTCGGACGTTGTAAAGCAAAATTTGTCCAATCTTGTTGCTGCACCATACAAATTTGGTTCCAGATTTTTCAAATATACCCTTGTCACTAACCCTATAAAACCCTACAAATAAAATAGCCATAGGGTTGATTAAACCACATTGTCAAATTAGGGGATGCCAATCACAATTTACTGCATTTTTCCCATTTCCGTGCCTACAAAATGACTTTGTTCATCGCATTTCTAGACCAATACAAAGGTTTAGCTGGCTCACCTATGGATATTTTTACCCTCCATATATCTCACACACTTGATTGACTTGCACTTGGCGTTTGTTGATGTGGAAAACTATCTTATATTCCTATTCTGCCGAGCTATCCTCTGGATATCTATGACATTAAAAAAATATTAAGATTGTCGCGGATAATACAGGGTATCAGCTTGCTCTATCCTAAATTTCCTTGTTGGATATATAACTTCCTTACTCTATATGATGAGCAGTAAATTTCTATTATGTTCTTAACAATTTTAAATATCTATCTTCAGGTAGAAGACAGAATGCTTATAGATAACAGGAGTTAGGCAAATAGTACGTACGTGAAAAGCTATTAAATGTATCAGAATGGAACCGATAAGAATTTGAAATGAGAAAATTATGGGGAGAACTTGTGGCGCTAAACTAATGTAAAACTACCGTTTAAATTAATGGCAAAAGTTATAATTGTGGGCGCAGGTCCCACAGGTGCTACTCTAGCTGTACTGCTAGTAAAACGCGGTGTTACAGTCACGCTCATAGAAGCTGCGAAAGACTTTGGGCGAGTATTTCGCGGTGAGGGTTTAATGCCTAGTGGCTTAGATGCGATCGCCCAAATGGGATTATTAGAATTAATACAGCAGATTCCCCATCGACCCCTCAAGGCCTGGGAGTTCATTCTTGGGGGTAAACAGTTATTCCGGGTAGAGGAACCCATGGGGTCACAGCAACCCTGTACATTAGTGTCCCAACCTCCCTTACTCCAAGCTTTGATTAGGGAAGCTCAAACCTATGATAACTTTGAATTTATACCGGGTGTGGCTGTCAAAGATTTATGCAGAGATCACCAACGGGTTACCGGTGTTATACTCAGTGATGGAAGACAACTGACTGGTGATTTAGTCATTGGCGCTGATGGTCGTAACTCCATTGTCCGCCAATGTGCGGGACTAAAATTAGTATGTCAGCCGAAAAATATAGATATTCTCTGGTTTAAATTAGCTGCTAGTGCTGAATTTGCTGCTGATAATGTGTTTCGCACTATTGTTAATGGCGATCGCATATTTAGCATTTTCCATGGTGCTGAGTCCGATAAATTACATTTAGGCTGGGTAATATCCCCCAATGAACCCACAGACTATAAACAGCCATGGGCGGAGGTTTTCGCCTCCCTATCTCCCCCATGGTTAGCAGAACATTTTCGCCAACACAGTGCAAGTATTACATCCCCTATAAAACTATCTGTGGTGGTGGGGAGTTGTCCCCAGTGGCATATACCAGGGTTACTGTTGCTGGGTGATGCGGCTCATCCTATGTCCCCTGTGCGCGCTCAGGGTATCAATGTAGCATTACGTGATGTGATTGTTGCGGCTAATTATTTAGTGCCATTATTACAAGGAAATGCCGATCATAATCAGATTGATCTAATTTTATCACAGATTCAGGCAGAACGCCAGCCGGAAATTATCGGCATCCAGCAACTCCAGTTACAAGAAGCAGCCCAGGGGGAGAAATTGCGCAAGTATGCTCTATTGCGATCGCTCTTGGTGCAAACCCCATTCATAGGTACAATAGTCAAGAAGTTGTGGTTAAGGCGACAAATTCAAATGCGCGACGGAATCACCGAAGTATATTTAAAGGTCTAGTTTTTCCATATCTAATTAAACATGAATAATAAACAGCAACAGGTATTTTTTCAAATCCATCAAGGTTTACCCAGGGAAGGGCCGGGTGATTATCTCTATACTCAAAGTGCTTTTGTCAAGATGGTTGATTTACCGCCACATCCGCAAATTCTAGATATTGGTTGTGGACCAGGTGCGCAAACTGTGGATTTAGCCCATCTGACCAATGGGGAAATTATGGCGATCGATAATCATGATGTTTATGTGGAAGAACTCAAACAAAGGGTAATCAATCAAGGATTATCAAAAAAAATCACTGTAGTCCAAGCTGATATGTTTAATCTTGATTTCCCCCCGGAAACTTTTGATGTTATTTGGGCGGAAGGTTCAATATATATTATTGGATTTGAAACAGGATTAAGGCAATGGCAAGTTTTCCTGAAAAATAAAGGTTATTTAGCAGCTTCAGAATTGACATGGCTGCGACCAGACCCACCAAAAGCATTAAAGGACTTTTGGGATCAGGCCTATCCACCCATGAATGATGTTGCTGGTAATTTAAACATCATCGCCAATACTGGCTATAAAATCATAGATTACTTCGTCTTACCACAGTCAGCCTGGTGGAACTACTATGAACCTTTAGAAAGAAAACTACAGGTTTTACAAAATGAATATTTAGATGATTTGGAGGCTATGGAAGTAATCGAAATGGAAAAAATGGAGATTGAATTTTATCGCCAGTATTCGGAATATTACGGTTACGTGTTTTACGTAATGCAAAATTCTTGACATTTCCACAGGCTTCTATCTGTGGGACTGTGAATATTTGTTGCAAATATGCTGATTTCCCAATCAAACCCCTTGATTATATGCACAATAAAAGCATGGCTTGTAATTAAAAGGCCACAATCCCTAAGTAAAATCAAAGGGAGGCTGGAAATGATTAGTAAAGCATATCTGTTAACTTCCGCAGTGATTTTTGCCTTAGTAGCAATATCACATTTTATCCGACTGGTTAATCACTGGTCAATTGCCATTGGTACAGTTACCTTTCCTTTTTGGGGGTCATGGTTGGCAGTTATCTGTGCATCTGCATTAACTATATGGGCTGTGAGACTAGCAACCAAGTGGAAAACTAGCCCCCAATAAAGCTGTTTTGTCCCAGAATCCCTACCCTAGAGGGGATGTTTTGGCGATAGTTATCCACACCGGAGACAGGGAATTAATTCCCTGTCTGAAAGCTTAAGTCGGTTAAAAACCGACTGGTTTTGTGTTTGGTGATTATGGTGTTTTCCTGTGGGGTGAAGGTTGTTCTAAATCTGTTCCGTGATTTTTGTGGTAAGTTTGGCAATGAATCTTTGTAATAATAACCGCTAGTTCCCTTTCACATTTTCACACATTCGGCAATAGATAATTTAAGGGGAATAAAAATTACCTTAATATGGTCTTCAATTCCACCAATAGCATGAACAATACATTCTAGGGGAATTTATCTAATAGTTTCAGATGAACAATTGTGATCGCATTTAATTTAGAAGTCGAAACAGCAGGGGAACGCCTTGACCGCTATGTGTCCCAAGAATTACCAGAGTTATCCCGTTCTCGCATCCAGCAATTAATTGTCGAGGGTAATGTAAAACTCAATCATCAGGTATGCACAACTAAAAAAATTCCTGTGAAACCAGGCGATCGCATTAGTATAAAAATACCAGAAGTTACCCCTCTAGAACTACAAGCCCAAGATATACCCTTGGACATCCTCTATGAAGATGACCAATTACTGATCCTGAATAAACCCGCTGGTTTAGTTGTCCATCCCGCTCCCGGTCATCCTGATGGTACTCTGGTGAATGCTTTGTTAGCACATTGTCCCCATCTCCCTGGAATTGGCGGCGTTCAACGTCCGGGAATTGTCCATCGCTTAGATAAGGATACCACAGGGGCGCTCGCGATCGCCAAAACTGACATAGCCTATCATAGCCTGCAAGGACAACTCCAGGCTAAAACTGCACGGCGCTCATATTTAGGTGTAGTTTACGGCGCGCCCAAAACCGCTGATGGTATGATAGACCTCCCCATTGGTCGCCACCCCCAAGATAGAAAGAAAATGGCCGTTGTCCCCATAGAAAAAGGCGGTAGGTCTGCTATCACTCATTGGCAGGTAGCAGAACGCTTGGGTAACTATACATTAATCCATTTTCAGTTAGAAACCGGGCGCACCCATCAAATTCGTGTCCATAGCGCCCAGATAGGTCATCCCATTGTCGGCGACCCTGTTTATGGTTCTGGTCGTTCTCTGGGCGTTAACTTACCCGGTCAAGCACTCCACGCTTGGCGACTCAAGTTACAACATCCAGTTTCTCAGGAGTGGATCTCGGTCACCGCTACCCCCCCGGCGACATTTAATACCTTAGTGCAAATTCTCCGCCGACGAGTAGAGTCCTGAAGTTTTGACACTCTCCCCCCTCCTCAATATTGAGATTTGTAAACTTTTCCGCTGTTTTTTCCCTTGGACAGATGAATTTTAGCCAGTTATGGTAAATTTTCCCAAGTTCAAATTAACAACTCTTAATAAAAACACCATACCCTCGAATTACAGACAAAACGACTAATCTCCTGTATTTACTTGCATTCTGCAATAATTAAGAAAATATAAAATTGATGATTTCTTGGGCTAGGAGGGGGAAATATGAAGTAATGTTGCGAAAAATTTCCCATTTACTCAGTTAGATTGCTTGTATGTAAAGGATTTGAGGGTGTTCTTATTCCCGCATCTTATTTATTCATAATTTGTAACAAATAAAGAATCTATAGCATTGTATAAACATATTCTGAGGGGTGGAAATAACAGACCAAAGTCAAACCAAGCAATGAGTTGATTCAAATTTGCGGGTTTCTCATAAAATTAACCCAGATTCTCATAAATACTTGTTAATCTAGTATTGAGGGAAGAAACAGACAAATCAAAACAAGCAGTTTGCTATCGGGTCTGTTGTCAACCATCCCCAAAGTGATAAAACATTGCCAGTTTTAATCTAGACATCTCAGAACTAAGGAATTAGGAGATTAAAGTCCATGACATTAGACGTATTTACCAAGGTAGTTTCTCAAGCTGACTCCAGAGGCGAGTTTTTGAGCAACGAGCAACTAGACGCTTTAACCAACGTAGTTAAAGAAGGCAACAAGCGTTTAGACGTTGTTAACCGCATCACCAGCAACGCTTCAGCTATTGTGACCAACGCAGCTCGTTCTTTGTTTGAAGAACAACCCCAATTGATTGCTCCTGGTGGTAACGCTTACACCAACCGTCGCATGGCTGCTTGCTTGCGTGACATGGAAATTATCTTGCGTTACGTCACCTACGCAATTTTAGCCGGTGATGCTAGTGTTCTTGATGATCGCTGCTTGAATGGTTTGCGCGAAACCTACCAAGCTCTGGGAACTCCTGGATCTTCTGTGGCTGTTGGCGTGCAAAAGATGAAAGATGCTGCTGTAGCTGTGGCTAACGATCCCAACGGGATCACCAAAGGTGATTGCAGCCAGTTGATCTCTGAAGTAGCTAGCTACTTTGACCGTGCTGCGGCTGCTGTTGCTTAATATCACTGAGAAATTCCAGTACCAAAAAAATTTACGAAATACGAAGGAGATTTTAGAAGATGGTTAAAACACCAATTACCGAAGCGATCGCATCTGCGGATACCCAAGGACGTTTCTTAAGCAACACCGAACTACAAGCAGTTAACGGTCGTTATGTTCGTGCTATTGCTAGCATGGAAGCTGCTCGCGCGTTGACCTCTAACGCCCAAAGCTTGATTGATGGTGCTACCCAAGCTGTATACCAAAAATTCCCCTACACCACCCAAACACCAGGGCCTCAGTTTGCTGCTGACAGCCGTGGTAAGGCTAAGTGCGCTCGTGATGTCGGTCACTACCTACGCATTGTTACTTACAGCTTAGTTGCTGGTGGTACTGGACCCATGGATGAGTTTTTGATTGCTGGCTTGGCTGAAATCAACAGCTCCTTTGATTTGTCCCCCAGCTGGTACGTTGAAGCAATCAAATACATGAAAGCTAATCATGGTTTGAGTGGACAAGCTGCTAACGAAGCTAATACCTACTTTGACTATGCTATCAACGCATTAAGCTAGATAGTCTCTTGCCCGGGGAAGGATGCAATTTCTGGATGGAGTGAGTCACGCTTTGAGGTTAACCAAAAAACCGTTCTGACTCATCTAGCAGTTGGATCTGGCTCCGGGCAAAGTTTTATTGGAAAGCTTTAGTAAACTCGGCACTCGGTAAAAATAGCCGAAATGCAAATCAACAGGTGAAGCAAAATGGCAATTACAGCAGCAGCATCCAGGCTAGGAACAGAGCCTTTTAGTGATGCACCTCGATTAGAACTGCGCCCCAATGCCAGCAAAGATGAAGTTGAAGTTGTAATCCGGGCTGTTTATCGGCAGGTTTTGGGTAACGACTATTTGATGGCGTCGGAACGTCTGGTAAGCGCTGAATCACTCCTGCGAGATGGTAACCTGACAGTGCGGGAGTTTGTCCGCAGCGTTGCCAAGTCAGAACTCTACAAAACTAAGTTTTTTTATCCCAATTTCCAAACCAGGTTAATCGAACTTAACTACAAACATCTCCTGGGTCGCGCCCCCTATGATGAATCAGAGGTGGCTTACCACTTAGATTTGTACCAGAGCCAAGGCTACGACGCGGAAATTGACTCCTACATTGACTCACCAGAGTACCAAAATAACTTCGGTGATCATATTGTCCCATATTATCGTGGGTTTGAAACCCAACCAGGGCAAAAAACAGTAGGCTTTACCCGTCTATTCCGCTTATACCGGGGTTATGCCAACAGCGATCGCGCTCAGGTAGAAGGTGCTAAATCCCGTTTAGCCCAGGATTTAGCTAGCAATAAAGCCTCTTCAATTGTAGGGCCATCAGGCAGCAACGATAACTGGAATTTCCGTGCTGCTTCAGATGTGGCTCCCAAAAAGGCTTTAGGAAATGCAGTGGGTACGGGCGATCGCGTCTACCGCATTGAAGTAACAGCAATCCGTGGCCCTGGTTATCCCAGTATTAGACGGAGCAGTACAGCAATTATCGTACCTTACGAGCGACTTTCTGACAAGATTCAGCAAATCCACCGACAAGGCGGCAAAATTGTCAGCATCACCTCAGCTTAAGGTAGGGTTACTCACATCGTACAGGAGATATAGCAGTAATGTTCGGTCAAACCACACTTGGGGGCGGTAGCGTTTCTTCATCGGCCAGCCGAGTATTTCGTTATGAAGTTGTAGGCTTGCGCCAAAACGCAGAAACTGACAAGAATAAATTCGATATCCGTCGCAGTGGTAGTGTGTTTATCACAGTGCCATACAGTCGGATGAATGAAGAAATGCAACGGATTAACCGCCTAGGTGGCAAAATCATCAATATTTCCCCATTGAGCGCCATAGAAAACTAATATCCTGGCAATGAGAGAACCCACTGCGTCAGAATATTCAGCAGAAACCGCGCCTCAGTTGACACCAGAGTTAGCACTGGCTAACCTGCAATCATCAGATTTAAGTCTGCGCTATTACGCAGCTTGGTGGCTGGGTAAATTTCGCGTCCGCCACCCAGATGTGATCAATGCCTTGATTGCAGCCTTAGAGGATGAAGCTGACAGAACAGAAATGGGAGGTTATCCACTGCGGCGCAACGCAGCCAGAGCATTGGGGAAGTTAGGTGATAATACAGCTATACCAGGGTTAATTAAGTGCTTGGAATGCCCTGATTTTTATGTGCGGGAAGCAGCAGCCCAATCTTTGCAAAAACTGCGGGAGAAAACTGCAGCACCCGCACTCATGAAAATGCTAGCTGGAGGTGTAGCCGAGGCAGTGCAAGTACCCGGCCGCCCTCATCTCAACCAGCCCTATGAAGCGGTAATAGAAGCCTTGGGAGCTATTGGTGCAACTGAGGCTATTTCTTTGATTTCACCGTTTTTAGAGCATGAAGTCCCAGGAGTAAACTGTGCCGCAGCTAGAGCAATGTACCAACTAACACAAGACCCCATTTATGGGGAGAGGTTAGTAAAAATGTTGTCTAGTGAAGACCTGAAGTTGCGCCGCCTGGTCTTAGGAGATTTGGGCGCAATTGGCTACATAGGAGCAGCGGAGGCGATCGCCAGCACCAAGGCAGAAAATAGCTTTAAACTCATGGCCCTTAAAGGATTGCTAGAGCATCAACTCACCCCAGAGTCAGAAGCCCTATCCGTTTCTGACCATGCCATCCAGGTGATGAACTTAATGGATTCACTTTTGTGAACTAGCGCGACGTGACTGATGAACTAATCCGTGCCGTCGCCCTGGCAGATACACCAGAAAAAATGGTGGCGGCAGTAAAAAACTTGGCAGCAGTCCCAGATGTTGCTGCCATTCCCACATTAATCGCAGTATTTGGTTATAACAACCCCACAGCTGCAACAGTGGCCGTGGCTGCACTAACAGCTATGGGAGCAACAGCAGTACCACAACTGTTATCCCAGATTGACGATTATAACTACGGCGCACGGGCTTATTCTATTCGCACCTTAGCGGCGATCGGCGACCCCCGTGCATTAGACGTTTTAATCACAGCAGCAGCCACAGACTTTGCTCCCAGTGTTCGCCGGGCTGCGGCTCAGGGTCTGGGAAATTTACATTGGCATCAACTTAACTCCCCCCACCGGGAGACAGCATTAAAAAAAGCTTTAGAAACCTTGCTGTTGATTTCCCAAGACTCAGAATGGTCAATCCGTTACGCTGCGGTAGTCGGTCTACAGGCTTTGGCTCAAATCCCCGATTTGCAGCCCCCCATCCACACCAGACTCCAGCAGATGTTAACTACTGACGACGAAAAGGCAATTCGCGCTCGTGTGCAACTAGCCATTTCATAACTCATGCCTCCAATATCATAAAACAGGAAAAAAGTAAATATGTCAATACCACTGCTAAATTATGCGCTTACCACCCAGAATCAACGTGTAGAAGGGTACGAAGTACCCAACGAAGACACACCAACCATTTATCGCTTGTCAGATGCTACCTCAGATAAAGATATTGATGCCATTATTTGGGCAGCATATCGGCAAATCTTCAGCGAACACTTAATTATTGCCAGCAACCGCCAGAAGTTCCTGGAATCCCAACTGCGCAATCGCTCAATTAACGTCCGTGATTTTATCCGGGGTCTGGGTAAGTCCGAAGTCTACCGCACACAAGTAGCAGATATCAACACCAACTACCGCTTAGTTGACATCACCTTAAAGCGGTTTTTGGGACGGGCCGCTTACAACAAAGATGAAGAAATTGCTTGGTCAATTGTGATTGGTACTAAAGGTTTACACGGTTTCATCGATACCCTGTTAGACAGTGAAGAATATCTTCAGAACTTTGGTGATGATATTGTTCCTTACCAACGCCGTCGGTATAAAGACAGACCCTTTAACTTAGTTAATCCCCGCTACGGTTCCTACTGGCGCGATCGCATGATGTTAGAATCTTTGGGTGGTCGTTCCTTCTACACCGCCCGCACCACAGGGGTTGCTAGTAAACAGGAGATTCGTCGGGTGATTCCTGCCAATTTCATGGACATGGCCGGGAAAATGATCACTGGCGAACGTAACTATCAAAGAACAGTGGCTACCGTCACCTCCCAAATCAAAGATATCAAGATTCCCGACAACTCCCGCGAAGTCGGTACGCCTCAACCCACTGTCAAACCTGTAGCTGTTGCTCTACCTTATCGTTATATTCCCGGAAATCCCACGAATTAAGGCATGAGTTTGTCATGGCTCGATCCATAGGAGTATAAACCACCCATGGACAGAGATCACACACTTGATTTATGTGATCTCTGGGAAAATTGCAGTCCGTAGTTAGGACCCATACAATTGATCATTGAATATTAGCAACTGTAATGACAATTCCTTTATTACAATACAAACCTAGTTCCCAAAACCAGCGCGTTGCTGGTTACGAAGTCCCCAATGAGGATACTCCCAGGATTTACCGCAGCGAAGACTGCTCTGTTGATAGTGAGTTCCAAGAATTAATTTGGGCCGCTTATCGCCAGGTTTTTAGTGAGCATGAAATCCTCAAGTTTTATCGCCAAACTAACCTGGAATCTCAGGTCAAGAATAGAGCTATTACTGTGCGCGACTTGATCCGGGGTTTGGCTAAGTCCGAAGCCTTTCGGAATTTGGTAGTAGAGACTAACTCTAACTATCGTCTTGTGGAAATTGCCCTCAAACGCCTCTTAGGTCGTGCTTCCTACAACAAAGACGAAGAAATTGCTTGGTCAATCAAAATAGCTACCCTGGGTTGGGATGGTTTTGTCGATGCTTTAATCGACTCTCAAGAGTATCAAAGCAACTTTGGCGACAACATAGTTCCCTACCAACGCCGGCGCTACAAAGATAGACCTTTTAATTTAGTCACACCCCGCTACGGTAATTACTGGCGCGACAAATTGGAAGAAGCCCGCTATAAAGCAGGGGACATCAAGAACTTTATGGAATTAGCTAATTCCATTGAAATTAAGACACTCAAATTTACACCAGTTAACCTAGCTAGCATCCAAATTCCCGACATGACAAGGGATACCAAACCCCAAGGTATACCCATCTCCATCAATTCCAGCGCCAATTTCCCCCTGGGATAAATACCTGTTGATAGTAAATTGCTGCCCAATCAGCTGTATCTATCAACATAATGCGGGACAATAACATAGGGAATCAGGCCTCCTTGAATTTTCCCAGCTAGCTTTTTGTTTAATAATTAATCAGAGGAAGAACCCAGTATGTCTGTGCCATTACTTCAGTACAAACCCACCACCCAAAATAACCGAGTCAGCAGCTTTGGTGTAGCTGACCAGAATGAAGATACACCATATATCTACCGGATTGAAGATGTCAGTTCTTACACTGATATCCAGAGCATCATTTGGGCTGCTTATCGCCAAGTCTTCAGTGAACATGAAATTCTCAAGTTCAACCGCCAAAAAACTCTGGAATCTCAACTCAAAACCGGTGCTTTATCTGTGCGTGACTTCATCAGAGGTTTAGCTAAGTCTGAAGCATTCTATCGTTTAGTTGTCAGTGTCAACAACAACTACCGTTTAGTAGACATCACCCTGAAGCGTTTATTAGGCCGTGCTTCCTATAACAAAGATGAACAAATTGCTTGGTCAATTGTCATTGCTACCAAGGGTTTTGGCGGCTTTGTGGATGCTTTAGTAGATAGTGACGAATATACCCAAAACTTTGGCGATAATATCGTACCCTACCAGCGCAAACGCATGGAAGGTCGTCCCCACAACTTGGTCACACCTCGTTACGGCGAAGACTTCCAAGAAAAAGCCGGTACGGTTCAGACCGATTGGCGCTTCACCTTGGAGAAGTTCTATACCCGCAAATTCCAAGAAAAACGCCTGGCAGAAGGTGACCCCCGCAAATATGCTGATATGGCAGCAGCAGTTGGTGCTAAAGGCAACTATGCGCAAAAGCTTTCTGCATTTGATATTGATTATCTCAATGCGGTTCCCTACCGTAGTGGTAGTAGACGCTAAGATTAAATATCTAACTGTCTAAAACTCAAATTTTATACTGGGTCTGGTTTTTGGCTTCATGTGACGACGGGTTTACAGTTTTTCTGGGACTTTGGCGTTATGTTAAGTGGAAACTAGACCCAGTAGCTGTTGACTCCTCAAAACTCCCTTGCACTTTCGGCAGCTTGTCTCAAAGCCAAAAAAGCCTATATAACGTTCATCGTAGTAGCGCCCAGAGTAAGCATCTGGTGTGCCTATTTCAGTGTAAGGCTTGCGGATATCGACATCCGGACGGTGAATTGCTGCTAAAGAGCAGGCAAGTAACAAACGAACCACAGCACGATTACCTACATAGCGCGATACATAATCGATTTTTTCAGCGATGCTGGGGTCAGTTACAAGGGCTTGATTTGATGCTTCGGCTATTTGCAAGGCTACATCAAGGATAGCTGGTGGGGTGGTGGACATGGAGCTATTTCTTGAATAGTGAGGGTGGAAATTGGCAAGTCATAATTTACCCAAAGTATTTCTTGCCGTAACTCCTTGACGGAATGGCAATGCTTCAGGGGCGCTTTGATGCAGTTCCAATCATCATAAAGTTGCTGCATCAACGTACAATCATAGCCTGAAAGGGCAACCTTACCTTTAACTGAACGCAAAACCCCTGCCAATTGTCGATGTTCGTCATCGGTCATTTCATAAGCGTAAGCTTTGCTATCCCCACGGGAATCGTGAGGGTACGGAGGATCACAGTAAAATAAAGTTTCTGGACTATCGTACCGTTGAATAATATCAGTTGCTTGGTCGTTTTCAATTTGCACACGCAGCAACCGTTGCACAATTTCTGGTAGATGCTCAACACTACCGAGCCACCGAGAAACTGCACCAGCCATTCCAGCCCTGCTAGTGAGTTTACAATGTGCCCATCGTCCGACACTGGCGGTTTGTGCCAACCCTGTTCTTACTTGTCGCGCCCGGACAAAAAATCGTCTAGCCCTTTCTAAATCTGATACACCTTCGTGATCATTACTAATGGCAATGTGAAATTCTTCACGGGAAAATGGTGTTAACCCAATAGCCTGGATAAGTTCATCTTTTTGGTCACGTAACACCCGAAAGAAGTTAACTAGCTGCCCATCAATATCATTATAGGTTTCCACAGGTGCAGGCTCCCGGTTTAACAACACCGCTGCAGAACCCCCAAACGGTTCGCAATAGTGAGTCGTTTTGGGCAACAATGGCAAAAGCCAGTCTAAATGACTGTACTTACCACCATACCAACCAAATGCAATTTTTTTTGCCATCAGAGCCGACCTCTAATAGAGTGTTCCAAAAGTGGTGCTTATGCTAAATAATTTACAAATTCTATATGTAACTTAAATTATAGCGATCGCCTGAAACATTTGTGTATCTTGGTACTGATGTTTGATTGAGAGAATCAACCGATGGCTTTGATGTGAATTTTGGCTAATCACACTTATACGAATCCGGCATAATTGTGTCTTTGAGAATAGCACCCTTGAGGTGAGCATTTTGGAGTTTAGCACCCCTCAAATTAGCCCCTGTTAAATTAGCCCCTGCTAAATTAGCCCCTGTTAAATTAGCCCATGTCAAATTAGCACCGGTCAAATTAGCTTCACTGAGGTTGGCTCGTAATAGGTAAGCTCCACTCAGGTGAGTTTGGTGTAAATTAGATTTGTAAAAGTTAGCTTGATAAAGATAAGTTCCGTTTAATTGGGCGTTGTATAAATTAGCTTCACTTAAATCAGCAGCAATTAAATTCGCTGCAATGAAATTTGCAAAACTCAGGTTAGCTCTGATTAACTGCGCCTTACCTAAATCACCATCTCTAAAGTTAGCGTCTGTGAGGTCAGTTCCAATTAGGTTAGCCTCAGCAATGATCGACCCTTCCAGATTTGCACCACTCAAGTCAGCCCCAATCAGATGAGCATCACTTAAATCCGCTTGGGTAAGT
The DNA here is from genome assembly GCF_028331025.1 of Anabaenopsis arnoldii. NCBI lineage: Bacteria > Bacillati > Cyanobacteriota > Cyanophyceae > Nostocales > Nodulariaceae > Anabaenopsis > Anabaenopsis arnoldii. Next base: position 21,856 of record NZ_JAQMUH010000144.1, read on the forward strand.
GTAGCACCGCTCAAATTAGCTACGGTCAAGTTAGCCGCCATGAGATTAGCTTCTATCAGCTTGGCTTGGTGCAGGTTAGCGCCACTGAGGTCAGCATGACTCAGGTTGGCTCGCACCAGTAAAGCATGACTTAAATTGACTTTATTTAAGTTCACCCCTTGGAGGTGAGCGCCTCTGAGGTTGTTTCCTTGTAAGTTGGCGGCGCTAATATCTACTTTCACCAGGGGATTTTGCTGTTTCCATTCTATCCATGTCACTGCACCTGCTTTGAGTAAGGCCAGATGCTCTTGATTTGCCATTTTTGCTCCTTTACTCATTCACACTTTGGGGGTTGGGGCGACCGGGGACATTTTCAATCGCTGCTAATGCTCCGGCCGCACCTGCGAGGATATCCTGTTCCGCACCACCTAAATACAACCGTCCAAAACTTCCTACAGCTTGCACTTCCAGGATATTAATTCCGGCGGCTTTCTCGGCTTCATTAGCCGCTAGGGCGGCGTAAGCTGCGGGCTGAACTTCTAATACATATAGTGTTTGTCCTGCAAGCAGTAGCTGTCCTCGCCGTGTACGATTAATTAACTGGGTCTGGTAAGCATCGATGTTGCGGATAATCTGGTTAGAAACTACACGGGGTTTTAGACATTCCTCTTTTTTCACTCCTAGTGTTGCTAAAATCGCTTGACCCGCAGCGCGGGTTTCTCCTTGGGAGCTAGAATGAATTTCTAATAAACCATATAGTCGTTCAACTATCTGCACTCCTGGACGCACGGAGGCGGATTTGAGTGCTACATCGGTAATGCGATTAATTTCAATACCCGGAGAAATTTCAATCCACAGTGATGTATCCCCCGGTAATGGTAGAAAACCTTGGGCTACTGTTCCCATATAGGCTGCATGTTGAGGTTGCAGGCTGTCGAGAAATACAAAACTGCGTAATTCTATTCCCAAGGTGATGCTCTCCAGTCATGTGGATAAAAGTTATGTTTGGCAAATCAGTGTGATCCTAAACTACCATAACCCTAAGTACCCCTCAATCCCTACTCATTTATCCTTGCAATAGGAAAGAATCACATAACGGACTATTCCTAAACGACTAAGCCATTCAGCAACTGCTGTGGAATTTGCTGACTGTTGATTACCACTCTCAGACTGAAGTCGCTTCAGGAGGGGATAGGTTGGGAGGGTATTAGGGGTGATGTCTTCCTCTAATATGGGTGTAAAACCTGTACTTTGGGCAAGTTTTCTATAAGCATTGAGGGTGAAACTGCTGTCAACAGGTCCGTAGGTGTTACCAATGGAGGGACTGAGCAATTTACCGCCAATTTTCATGAAGGGATAGACAAATTGGAGAGGTACAAAATCACAGATGGCGAGTTTTCCCTCTGGTTTGAGAACTCGCCATGCTTCTTGGAAAAACCTTTGACGACTGGGAAAATGAAAGATACACTCAACAGCCAGAACTAGGTTAAAGGAGCTATCTGCAAAGGGTAGTTGACAAGCATCCCCTTCTATAAATTCTATCTGGTTATGATTTTGGGGGTGAACTTGTTCTTTAGCTCTAGCGAGTTGGCGGGGGTCAATATTTAAACCAACTAGCTGTAAATTCTCAAAGCGATCGCTTAGACTAGCAATTGTACCACCGAAGCCACAACCACAGTCAAGAATCTTTTGTCCATCTCCCGCGCCACCCGCATCACACACCCGGCGAGTTAAATTTTCTGCTGCTAATGCGAAGTCTTCTGCGGAACCATCGGCTGTGGGGGGATTCTCCCAATAACCCCAATGTACATGAAGACCAAATCCCGTAATTACTTCGGTATTTTTCTTTTCAAAGCCCTCAAATAACTGGTCAAAATATGGTAAGATAATTTTTGGCTGATTAGTCATTTACTTTCGTTAAAACTAATACCAATTTTTACCATGATTGCCTAGGCTGTGACAAGTGTTACAAATCTCAGTTTAATATAAGGATTAGTGTTATATTTTTGGTGAGCTAAGTCTGGTTAGTAGTAGCACTGACCAGGGGACTTTAATATCTGGGATGAAATTCGAGTATTTTCTGATTCCGGGTAAGGCTGCGGGTATAATAAACTTGAGGGAACGTAGGGATGCCGGGCGATCGCCTTGTTCGTCTACAATTCCATATTGTTGGGCTAGTTCTGCCACTATCTGCACTTTTCCTGTGCGCTGGATTATATTCGCATCAGCAGCCAAAGCCGCAATCACTCGCCCTGTTAATAAGGGAGTTTCCCAGTTATAACGGTCAACAAAGACTGAGTTTCTAGGGTCAGTCACATTTTCTGATCCTATCTCATCTGCTAAGGCGGAAATATGCTCAGTACCCACAATCCCCGGCCACAGGTCAACAGAGGCGACATTATCGGGTTTAAGTTCCACCGCCATATCAGCTACCAGGCGGTCACAGGCGGCTTTACCCACTCCGTAGGCGACACCGAAAATGGGGGACATACCCCCCCAAGAGGAAATAGTACAAATTAATCCCTGGCGACGTTGCACCATCATCCGAGCTGCAAAAATGCTGGCGACGTAGTGGCTACGCAGACCGACATTATTAATATTATCCCACAGTTCAGGTTCACACTCCCAGAAAGATTTTCCTTGAGTCTCTCGTAAAGACTGGACTCCTGAGAAGGCGTTATTAACCAGTAAATCTAGTTGTCCATGTTGCTCATCTTGGATGCGTTCAAACAGCGATCGCACTTGCTGATCATTGCTATGATCTACCTGGACGGGAATACATATACCTCCGGCTTCCTCAACTGCGGCTTGGGTATGATTCAGATTCCCGGAAATTCCCCCCACAGTATCAGAATTATCTAAACTGCGTCCGGTAATATACACAGTTGCCCCAGCTTCACCCAGTGCAATAGCAATTCCCTTACCAATTCCCCGGCTTGCACCTGTGACTAAAGTCACTTTTCCCTCAAGATTTTTCATGATTACAGATGTTATGGGTATCTGAGATTTTACCGTTTAGAAACAAACTGAATCATCTCACCTTCTAAAAAGAGGGATTAGGATCTACCATAGCAGAAAACAGGGCAGGAAAAAAGCTCTGATCCGGTGGTCACCAGTCCCGAAGTTGCCAACAAAGGAGTTATCAGTGGTATTACAAGCCCAAACCAGCACCTACGAAGCTAAAACTCAAGAAGTTGCTCGACAGCTTCTGGTCGCTACCCAAGAAAATCGCTCGTTTTTAGGTTCCCTACGCGATCAGATGCGCTGGGATGATCAGCTGCTAACCTGGGCAATGAGTAATCCCGGTTTACGGGTACAATTGTTTCGTTTTATCGACACATTACCCGCTTTACATAGTAAATCAGAAATTGCCGCACATTTGCAAGAATATTTGGGGGCAGAATCTGTAGAATTACCTTCAGCCCTCAAGGGGATGTTGAATTTTGCTCACCCTGATTCTATGCCGGGACAAGTTGCGGCGACAACTGTTTCTAAGGCTGTGGAAACTTTAGCCCATAAATATATTTCTGGGGAGAATATTAAACAGGTTATCAAAACAGTTGAACGACTGCGAAAAGAAAAAATGGCTTTCACCATTGATTTACTCGGTGAAGCGGTCATTACTGAAACTGAAGCCCAGTCTTATCTAGAACGCTATCTAGAATTGATGCAACAACTAATAGAAGCATCAAAGAATTGGGGGGTAATTCGGGCTATTGATGAAGCTGATGGCGATATTATACCACAAGTTCAGGTTTCTGTCAAGTTAACAGCGTTTTATTCCCAATTTGACCCTTTAGACCCTCAAGGAAGTGAGGAGAAAGTTAGCGATCGCATTCGGATTTTATTACGTCGGGCGCAAGAGTTAGGGGCAGCTGTGCATTTTGACATGGAACAGTACGCCTACAAAGATTTAACTTTAACTATTCTGCAAAAGTTACTTTTAGAAGATGAGTTTAGACAACGTACAGATATTGGTGTCACCATCCAAGCATATCTGCGTGACAGTCTAGAAGATGGGAAAAAGTTAATTTCTTGGTTACAACAGCGCGGTTATCCCCTGACAGTGCGTTTAGTTAAGGGTGCATATTGGGATCAGGAAACTATTAAATCAGAACAAAAACACTGGCCACAGCCAGTTTATAACGATAAAGCCGCCACAGATGCCAATTTTGAAGCCATTACTCAGCTATTATTAGAAAATCACCAATATGTCTATACTGCTATTGGTAGTCATAATGTGCGATCGCAAGCTCGCGCTATTGCCATAGCCGAAAGTTTAAATGTCCCCCGTCGTCACTTTGAAATGCAAGTGTTGTATGGGATGGGGGATAAGTTGGCTAAAGCCTTAGTTAATCAAGGTTATCGCGTGCGGGTTTACTGTCCCTATGGTGAGTTATTACCGGGGATGGCGTATTTAATTCGGCGGTTGTTGGAAAATACAGCTAATAGTTCCTTTTTGCGGCAAAATCTCGAGAATCGCCCCATTGAGGAGTTGTTAGCACCCCCAAATGTCGAGTCTGAGGCCAAAGCCCAAAGGCGCAAACAAGAAGGGGGGTTTCTGGGTGCTGCGGATAGGGATTTTGCACAGGAGGAGCACAGAAATATGTTTACTGCGGCTTTGGCTGGGGTGCGCGAACAGTTGGGTCGGGTTTATTTACCTTTGGTGAATGGGGAGTATGTGAATACTCAGGAGTTAATTGATTCGGTCAATCCTGCTAATTTTAGCGAGGTAGTAGGTCGGGTTGGTTTAATTAGTGTGGCACAAGCAGAAGAGGCGATGCAAGCTGCTAAGGCCGCGTTTCCAGGATGGAGGAAAACACCAGTACACGAACGCGCTAGGATTGTGAGGAAGGCGGCTGATTTGATGGAGTTACGTCGGTCTGAGCTTGCAGCTTGGATTGTTTTGGAGGTGGGTAAGGTTGTTAAGGAAGCAGATGCAGAGGTTTCCGAGGCTATAGATTTTTGTCTTTACTATGCTGAGGAGATGGAACGCCTAGATAAAGGTGTAAACTATGACGTAGCAGGTGAGACAAATCGTTATATATACCAACCTAGGGGAATTGCAGTGGTGATTTCTCCCTGGAATTTCCCTTTAGCGATCGCCTGTGGTATGACTGTTGCGGCGCTAGTTGCAGGTAATTGTACTCTGCTCAAACCGGCGGAAACCTCCTCTGTAATTACTGCGAAATTCACAGAAATCTTAGTAGAGGCGGGTATTCCTCAAGGTGTATTCCAATACTTACCAGGTAAAGGCTCCCAAGTAGGTGCTTACTTAGTAAATCATCCTGAGACTCATATCATTGCCTTTACTGGTTCTCAAGAGGTGGGTTGTCGCATTTATGCAGAAGCAGCTACCCTGAAACCAGGACAAAAGCACATGAAGCGAGTAATCGCAGAAATGGGGGGGAAGAATGCAATTATTGTGGACGAAAGCGCTGATTTAGATCAAGCTGTTGTGGGGGTAGTACAGTCAGCATTTGGTTACAGTGGACAAAAATGTTCTGCCTGTTCCCGGGTAATTGTACTCGAACCGATATATGATACTTTTGTCCAGAGGTTAGTAGCAGCGACAAAATCCCTGAATATTGGAGCAACAGAGTTACCTAGTACCCAAGTTGGACCGGTAATAGATGCTCAAGCACGCGATCGCATTTTGGCATATATTGCCACAGGTAAGACACAAGCCCAAGTCGCCTTGGAAATGACCGCACCTACACAGGGGTATTATATCGGTCCAGTCATTTTTAGTGAAGTACCACCCGATGCCACTATCGCCCAACAAGAGATATTTGGTCCAGTCCTGGCGGTAATCAGGGTCAAAGATTTTACCCAAGCTTTGGCAGTAGCTAACAGTACCAACTACGCCCTCACAGGGGGACTATATTCTAGAACACCCTCCCACATTCAACAAGCACAGACAGACCTGGAAGTAGGAAATGTCTATATTAACCGTAATATTACAGGTGCAATAGTTGCCAGACAACCCTTTGGGGGTTTCAAACTTTCGGGGGTAGGTTCCAAAGCTGGAGGGCCTGATTATCTGCTGCAATTCTTAGAACCGCGGACAGTGACGGAAAACATTCAACGCCAAGGGTTTGCACCCATCCCCGGCGCTGAATAAAAAAATCAAAAATTATCTTTGTTGAAGGGAACAGGGAACACACCCAACACACCGAAACAATCAAATCCAGTCACCTTTCCCTTATAAAGGGAAAGGTGAGGTTGGGGTAAAATAATATTCGATACACTAATCATGACTTGACAAACATCTTCTTAGAACTTCAAACCCGAACCAGCAACCGCCAAAATACCCCAACCAATAATGAAAGCCACACCACCCAGGGGAGTGATTGCGCCTAGGTATTTCAAACCAGTTACACTCAGTGCGTACAAGCTACCGGAAAAAATGCCAACACCAATGATAAATAACCACCCACTAGCTACTAACATGGGTTGAGGTGATGCTGTACGACTAATTAGTAAGGCTATTAACAAAAGTGCCAAAGCGTGGTACATTTGATAACGAGCGGCTGTATCGAAAATTTCCAGCGATCGCTCACTGATTTTACCTCGCAAAGCATGAGCAGCGAAAGCACCTGCGGCTACGGATAAACCGCCTAAAACAGCAGCTAGGCTGACAAAAACTTGTGCCATTGCTAATGATGATTGATTCTAGATCTCAAAATGATATGATACCCCCCCTGTTTCACTGACCTGAAAATCCCCATTGAATTCTTTAGCTTTGATATCTAAGTACTCTCTAGCTGTAGCTGCTGGTAGTTGACAATTCATCGCCAAGCCTAAAACAGTGACGCGCCCGTTATTTTCTTGTAGCATTTGATAAAAAGTGGATTGGAGGCGATCGCTTAGTTGCTTCTGCAGTGCTTTTTGCTCATTTTTGCTCTGACGATATAACCCCAAGCTTAACCAACCACCTAACACCATTGTGGGTATACCAAAGATCATCCCATTTCTGGCGGTATTATCCAGGTAATAAACAGCAGGTTGATTAATAAACTCCTTTGCCACAGCCTGATTATATCCTGTGGAAATAGGCTTAAGGACAGATTTTTTCTCAAGTGTCGCTGAAACTGATAGTGTCAAAAACATGAATCCCAGTGTCAATAACCAACCCGCAGCCAGTTTTTCAGCAGTTTTCATAGTGTCACATCAGATTTTAAACTTTGCTTGCGATTCTAGCTTGAGTTGTCAAAAGCTTCCAGGGTGTTCAAGTCGGGTGGGTGAGGCCAGGTTCACCCACCATAATCCTGAAAACAGCAGTTCAGGTAAAATCTGTCTATTTTATTTCCGGGTTGCTTCTAGCAGACGGGAGTAATAAAAACGAGTTTTAGTCATAGCTTGGCGTTTGATTGCAAAGCCGTTATTTTCCAGGATTTTCACCACATCAGTCTCACGGTGGAGATAAGCGCGAGTTGCTTTACTCGGTCCAGGAAAGAAACTACCAATTTTCTTGAGTATACTTAAAGCACAGGTTTTCGGCGCAAAACTGATAATTATTCTTGACTGTGCTAAAGAACAAAGATGAGAAATCATTTCATCGGCTTTTTCTTGGGGGTAGTGAATCAAAACATCCAAGCAAATCACAGTGTGGTAACTACCACTCAATGATTCTAAATCCTGAACAGCGAAAGTAGTATTTTCGGCATTTTCCAAAGTGGCCAAGGCTCTATCCTTAGCTTCCGTGACCATTTTCTCAGAAATATCGCTGGCGTATATCTTAGCACCATTTGCCGCCAAGGGGATGCTGAGACTACCTACCCCACAACCAGCATCGCAGATTGATAACTCTGATAAATTCCCATCATCTTTGAGCCACCCAATAACTGTATCTACGGTTTGCTGGTGTCCATTGCGGATATCTAACTGGACTTTATTAACTTCCCCATCCCCGTAAATGCGTCGCCACCGGTCAAAGCCTGTAGAATTAAAATACTCACGAACAATGGTTTTATCGTCAGCTACGTTCATAAAGTTAAATCTTTAAGTGTTCCCAATCCTTAAAATTATCATTAATACCAAGGCCTCGAATACTCTACAAGATTTTTTTTAGAAGTTCTTTTCCTCATGTACGACAAACCAACTATAGATAATAGCCGATTTCTCTGGTTGTTTGGAGATTCAAGAGATAAAATTCTATTTTTTCTTCATCTCCAGCAAAAGCCTGCTGATTACAGCCAGGAGTAGGTTAGATGTTTTTCATTGACACTTCTCTATTTCTCAATCATCTGACTAAACCCCCATTCTCTTGTTTTTTCTGCTTTTTTAGATTAAGATATAATCATACAATATAATTGCAGCCATCACTACATTCAAAAACATATTTTTTCATGAGATTTTTAAATATCTGTATACAGTATACATAATTGATTTACTCATTTAGCTTTATTGATTAGCAATGACATCAAATTTTATAACTGACAGTCCTATTATTCAATTTACAATTCTGCTGACAGTAATTTTTACAGTTCCGCCTATATTTGAGCGACTGCGAATACCTGGACTAGTAGGGTTGCTGGTAGCAGGTGTATTGTTAGGACAAAATGGGCTAAAATTTTTAGATTCCGATTCAGAAACCGTTAACTTACTCTCGGATATCGGCAAAGTTTACTTAATGTTTGTCGCAGGTTTGGAAATTGATTTAGAACAATTTCGCAGAACTAAAAATCGCTCAATTGTCTTTGGAATATTAACATTTTTAGTACCCTTAATTTCTGGTATCTTAGTCGGGAGATTTTTTAACTTTAGTTGGAATGCTTCTGTACTGATTGGTTCTTTACTCGCCTCCCATACCCTCTTGGCTTATCCCATTGTTAGCCGTCTAGGAGTGGTGATGAATGAAGCAGTCACAGTCACAGTAGGGGCGACAATTTTCACTGACACAGCTGCTTTATTAGTATTAGCAATTTGTGTAGGAATTCATGGGGGAGAATTTTCTACCCTGAGCTTAATAACCCTATTAGGTGGACTAGCAATTTACTCTGTGATTGTCCTGTTTGGTTTTGATTGGGCTGGTAAAGAATTTTTTCGCCGTTCGGGAGATGAACAAAGTAATCAATTTCTCTTCATATTATTGGCTTTATTTCTCGCATCTGTAGGAGCGCAGATTGTGGGAGTTGAAAAAATTGTGGGTGCATTTTTAGCAGGTTTAGCAGTCAATGATGTTGTAGGACGTAGTCCAGTTAAAGAAAAAATTGAGTTTATTGGTAGCGTCCTATTTATCCCTTGTTTTTTTGTAGACATGGGACTGTTAATTAATATTCCCGCCTTTATCAAAACTCTCGGTTCTATTTGGTTAACATTAGTAATTGTCACAGCTTTAATTTTCAGCAAATTTATAGCGGCATTTTTGACCAAATTAATCTACCGCTACAGTAATGTAGAAATGCTGACAATGTGGTCATTGTCATTACCACAAGTAGCCGCCACCTTAGCAGCATCCTTGGTTGCTTATCAAGCCTTAAACCCTGCTGGTGAAAGGCTCATTAGTGAAGGTGTCTTAAATAGTATAATTGTCCTCATGGTAGTTACTTCAATTGTGGCACCATTGATTACCGCTCGATTTGCAGCTTTATTACAAGTACCGCAAACCGACTTTGAAACAGAAAGTTTAGCAACTTGGTGGGAACATCATGACGCACAACCCCTAGAACCAACTCAGCATCCATTCACTGTCGTAGTACCAATACATAACTCCCGCAACCAACGCTACTTAATTGAAATGGCGGCTTTAATAGCTCAACATCAGTCTGGAAAAATTTTACCATTAGCTATTAATAAAGCCCATGTTCACATGGATGACCCCCAATTAGGAATATCACTAGAGCAAAGTCAGCAAAGGTTGAAACTAGCTGAGGAAATTAGCGCCGAGTTTAATGTTCAGGTTTCTACAGCAGTTCGCATTGATGATGATATGGCTTTAGCAATTAGTCGCACCAGTCGAGAACAAAATGCTAATTTAGTCGTGATGGGTTGGTCTCGCACCACAGGTTTACGTGCCAGATTATTTGGTAATGTGATTGATAGTGTTTTCTGGTCTTCTCACTGTCCAGTCGCGGTAGCTCGTCTGGTAAAAAGTCCGAAAACAATTGAGAGAATTATTGTCCCCATTGGCGACTTAAGACCTCAAACTATCAGCGCTTGGAAGTTTGCAGAAATGTTGGCTGATGTGAATCAGTCGGAGGTTGTACTATTACACGTCTCTAACAGCAAAACCCCTACTAATTTAGTAGAAGAATTTACAACTCAATTAACTGAAATTGTCTCTAAAAGTCACTTAAAGGTAAATACACATATCCGAACTATTGTAGATGATGATGTTGCTCAAACTATAGTTAGGGAAGCCCAAGGATTTGATTTAGCGGTGTTACGCTCCGTACGTTATCGTACCACAGGGGGATTAGCTGTTAGTCAAGTCACAACTCAGGTAATTGAAGAGTTAACCGGTTCTATTGTGTTATTGGGTGAAGCTCATCTTTGATTTCGGCTCTGTCAACAATTCATAATCTTTCCCAAGTTAGTTGTTTGGTAATTTCATCCCAACGCCAACGTAACAAACCAGTTTTGGGGTGGGAAATTATTCCTGGTAAATTTAGAGCTTGTCTGGGTGCATTAGTAGCTAGGGCGATCGCACCTCCCACATCACAAATTCCCCACTTGACCAAGTTTTGCACTCCCACTAACAAGGGTAAAGTTGTCCCGGATAAAGTCCCATCTGCTAACCTTGCTGTACCGTTTTTAACTTCTATTTCCCTACTGTCCCAAGGATACACCCCATCGGGTAACCCCAGGGGTGCGAGCGCATCACTGACTAAAAATAGTTTTTGGTGGTTGGCGCGCAGGAGAATATCTAACATCATGGGTGTAATGTGTTCACCATCAGCAATAAAACCACACATGACATGAGGATGGGTAATCGCAGCACCTAGTAACCCCGGTTCCCGGTGGTGTAATGGGGGCATAGCGTTAAAAGCATGGGTTACCATGGTCGCCCCTTGGTTAAACGCCGCCTCTGCTTGGGCTGCTGTCGCCAGGGAATGCCCTAAACTGACAATTATCCCCAAAGAACGCAAATAGGGTATTACTTGCCCTGTACTGTCTAATTCTGGGGCTAAGGTGATCACTTTGACAATCTGGGCATAATCCCCCAAAACTCTTTTGACTTGCTCAATTGTCAGAGGTAGTAAATATTCTTGTGGGTGTGCGCCGCGCTTGTGGTAGTTTAAAAATGGACCCTCTAAATGTACTCCTAGAATCTTCGCACCTACCCTTTGAGTGGTGCTAAAATCGGCAATTATCCCCAGCGATCGCTGTATATTATCTATTGAGGTGGTAACTAAGGTTGGTAAATATCCATCTATGCCCATATCCTCTAAAAAAATGGATATCTTGGGCAATATATGGGAATTATCCCCGGTTAACTCCGGAAATGCTAAACCTAAAGCACCATTAATCTGTAAATCAACACCACCTAAAGAAATCCAATCACCACCGACATCTAGTGAAAACCCACAACTAGAAAATCCTGGAATCATAGGGGTAATTTCCTCAACTACCCCTTGATGGTTAATACAGATGCGCTGTAAACCTTCATAACCAGGGACTCGCGCATTAATTATATTCTCTACCTCTGGTGGTAAAAATTTATCTGTGTTCATAATAAGTAAGAGGGGGAAGAGGGAACAGGGAACGGGGAACAGGGAACGGGGAACAGGGAACGGGGAACAGAGAAAGTGGGGTAAAACAAGATTTGATACACTAATGATAACTTTTACAACATCCTCTCACAGCAATTAATATATGGCTCCTATTATTGGTATTATCATGGGTAGCGATTCCGACTTACCCACTATGAAAGATGCGATCGCAGTTTGTGCCGAATTTGGTATAGAAACTGAAGTGGCGATCGTTTCTGCCCATCGCACCCCAGAACGCATGGTTGAATATGCCCAAACCGCTCACCATAGAGGTATTAAAGTAATTATTGCTGGTGCTGGGGGTGCAGCCCATCTTCCCGGTATGGTAGCATCTTTAACACCATTGCCAGTAATTGGGGTTCCGGTAGCTACCCGTAACTTACAAGGAATTGATTCCTTATATTCTATCGTACAAATGCCCGCCGGTATCCCAGTCGCCACAGTAGCCATAGGGAACGCCAAAAACGCCGGACTGTTAGCGGTGCAAATTCTCGCTACCCACCAACCAGAATTACTTGCTCAGGTTCAAGAGTATCGCCAGAGTCTAGCTGCATCAGTCATGGACAAGCAAGCCAAACTAGAACAGTTGGGTTATCAGCAATATTTAGAACAATCAAGTTAATCTTTAGGTATAATTATAACAGGGTAACAATCATACCCACCAAAGTATAAAGTAGTGGGGTAAAGTATCAATGAAACAACTCAAACCCCCAAAGTGAGGAGTTACATGGTAGGTGATCAGTTATGGTTTTTCAGATCCCTGGGTCTGAGTTTAGGAAGTCTAGCATTTTTAGCTACCGCTAGTCATGCTGGGTTACCTGATATCCCCCCCACGGTCACAGCAACGTCTGAGTTAGGGGTAATTGCTTCAGAACTCACACAGGAGTCTGCACAGATGCTCTTAGTAGACAGTATCGGGACTAAGCAGATAACTCCCGAAAGGTCTGCTGACCAACTACGCCAGGAGTTGAGAGTTACCCCTATTTTTGATGTGATTCAGCGCCGGGTCTATTCCCCTTCCGCCTCAGCTGGAATCCCCACAGCTTTTGGCGCTAATTGGGGGGATATGTTTATCAGTCTTGCTGGGTCAACCTCTGATAACGTCAGACCAGAGGTTGACGGCGGTACATCCCTTGGTTTTGGCCTGGGTAACTCCAGAGAGTCCCTAGGCTTAGAGGTGATTTACAATAACCTGAGTATTAGAAGCTTCGCCCAAAATGGTTCAGTTGATGCCAAAGTACATCGCTCCTTAGTTTCTAACAGTACCACCCAAATAGCAGCAGCTGTGGGATGGAATAACTTTACTAACTATGGTGACGACGCGGGGGGAACATTTCCCTCTAGTGTTTATGGTGTAGTTAGTGCGTATCACCTTTTAACACCCCAAAGCCCTAATAATTCTTTACCTGTCACCCTGTCTTTGGGTCTAGGCGGCGCTCCCTTCTTTTCTAACTCTAATTCCGGCGTTGGGGTAATTGCGGGGGCGGGTATCCAGGTACATCCCCAAGTAGCCGTAAGTTCCGCCTGGAGCGGTCGCGGGTTGAATTTGGGAGCCTCCTTTATTCCTGTGCAGACCGTACCATTGAGTGTGGCGGTGATCTATGGGGATGCTCTAAGTAATACTGAATCTGGCTCACTTCTGGCTGTTGGTATTGGTTACAGTTTTAATTTTTTACAGAGATAGCACTAAACTCATACGTAGATATGCGAGTGTAACTGTAAGTTACACTCGCACGGATATCTATCTGCTAATTATGTTGACCTAGTTAGCAGGTCTGCCATCTCAAAACAGGTAGGCGTAGACCTGCTGTGACAGGTTGCGAGTTTATACCACGCTTAGTCCTCGAACCTGAGCAATCATGTCATCAAAGTCGTTATCACCGCCGCCGGCTATATCTTCAAAGCCGAAGACATTGTTACCCAACAACTGTATCTGGCTGCTGTTTGACACGTTAGTATCTACACCGGTGACAAATAGGTTACTAAAATCATTACTCACTGAGTTGAGGTCACCATTCGCTACTAGGAATGGTAGCAGCACATAGTCTGACAAGTCAAGACTAGAGCTAACTTCAAAGGTACTGCTTAAATTTGTGCTTTGGTTATTGCCAACCCTACCACTCAATAATGCATTGTCACGCACAGCACTTAGATAGGCATTGCGATCGCCCAGTTCAGCGATACTGTCACCAGTTAGTTTATCAACCACAGCCCCTGTAGTTTTGTCCGCCAAGTAGAAGCCCACTAGATTGTCAAAAGCAGCTTCCCGGTACAGGGTAGCATCCACCTTAACAGTGACTGTATCCCCGGTCACAGTCGAAGTGTCCAGGTTGTTGAGGCTAATCGCTTCTAGTTCCTCACCGTTCGCGGACTCAATCTTCTGAGTAAAGATTTTTACAGTCTCTGTATCTCCTGGTCTGCCCAGAACCGATGCAGCAATGTTAAAGCCACCACCACTCAGGGTCAAACCATTAGCTGTAACCTCACCAATCGTTAAGGGGGTAATAGTACCAGTTCCCAGCTGGCGCAATTGGAACGTCGTCACATTACCATCCGCGGAGGAGATATTGATCAGTCCTGACTGGAGATCGTTAAGGATAGAACCAATACCATCAGGTAGGCCAGAGGCATCACCCAGAGTGGTGAGAATACTTTGAGTTCTACCGTCCGCAAACACAACCTCCAGTACCTGAGATGAGGGGCTTGCACCGGTGACAGAGAATCTAAAGACAGTATCAAAGGGTTGCTGTAGAGGTGTTCCGGTGTTCGGGTCGATGATAGTTACAGTACCTGGTTGTCCGGGAGTACCTGGTTGTCCGGGAGTACCTGGTTGTCCGGGAGTACCTGGTTGTCCTGCAGGACCTTGAGGACCTTGGGGACCTTGTGGACCTTGTGCGCCTGGTTGTCCGTCTGGCCCTTGGGGACCTTGAGGACCTTGTGGCCCTTGTGGACCCTGTGCGCCTGGTTCTCCGGGAGTACCTGGTTGTCCGGGAGTACCTGGTTGTCCTACAGGACCTTGGGGACCTTGGGGACCTTGTGGACCTTGGGGACCTTGAGGACCTTGGGGACCTTGTGCGCCTGGTTGTCCGGGAGTACCTGGTTGTCCGTCTTCTCCGTCTTGTCCGGGAGCGCCTATATTTCTGAGAACACCCTGACTCGGATTACCGGCAAGATCCAATGCCACTGAATCTCCTATCAACAACTGGTCTTCAAAGTTTTCACCGGGTAGGACTACTAAGGTGTATTGATTGTCGAGAACTTGGCTGAATTGTGCCTTAGCAGCATTGAATACTTGTATCTCCTCTGCGGTAAAGTCCGTGACTGGTTCATTGAAGGTGAAGGTGTAGAGGAAAGTCCCATTAAGATTTTGCTCTCTGGTGATAGTAACCGTGGGTAGTACAGTATCAACGTTAATAAACCGACTTCTTTGAGGGCTAACATTGTCATTCAAGTTCTGATAAACAAAGATGCCTTCTTCGCCCTCAGTAAACCCTGACACATCACCGTCGTTAATAGCAATTGACCATGTGCCATCAGGCTGTACAGTAGCTTGTTTCCGAGGTCTCTGACTATTTGGCTCACTGTCAAACCTGACGATAATCTCTGCCCCTGGTGTACCAGTACCGGTGATGTTAAAACCATCGAGCTTTTCTCGTCTGTTAACTATGTCATCTACCGCGACCAAGTCAATTACAGGGGCTGCTGGTGCTAGCAATGAAGCCGCAGCGCTGGGATTACCACTAATAATACCAATGGCGGCTTGATCGCGTACATCAACTCTTAACCCTGTTTCACGAGGCGCATCACGGTTAACTACATTGGTGTCAACTAGCAACGTGTACTCAGTACCACGGACTTCTGTAAATGTTCCCTTAGTACCATTGGTGACAGTGATATCATCAGCAGCGAAGCCTGTGACTGGTTCACTGAAGGTGAAGGTGTAGAGGACTTGAAACTGATAGTCCTGATCTCCACGGGGAGAGGCATCTACTGCTTGACTAGTAATGGTGACTGTGGGTGCATCATCATCATCATTTTCAATTGTCCCGGTAGCAGTAGCCGTGGTAATGGTGGCGTTACTGGGGTTAGACAAAGTGACGGTAAAGGTTTCATTGGGTTCAACTACCGTATCACCACTGACATTGACTGTAATTACTTGAGATTCAACCCCTGCTGCAAAGGTGACTGTACCTGTGGGGAGAGTTCCGCCAAAGTCGGCGGCGTTAGCAGCGTTGGCACCTGTACCTGTTACCGCCCAGTTAGCACTACTTGTACCTGTGCGGTCCCCTGTGCGGGTAACTGTGAAGGTGAAGGGGGTAGTACCTGCGTTACCTTCAGCCCGTGTAGCATTAGTAGGGGCGATCGCTAGGCTGGGGAGAACATCATCATTTTGAATTGTCCCCGTAGCGGTAGCTGTGGTAATGGTGCTGTTAGTCGCACCTGACAAAGTAACGGTAAAGGCTTCTTCTGGTTCAACTACGGTGTCACCACTGACATTGACTGTAATTACTTGAGATTCAACCCCTGCTGCAAAGGTGACTGTACCTGTGGGGAGAGTTCCGCCAAAGTCGGCGGCGTTAGCAGGGTTGGCACCTGTACCTGTTACCGCCCAGTTAGCAGTGCTTATATCTGTGGTGTCCCCTGTGCGGGTAACTGTGAAGGTAAAGGGGGTGAGTCCTTCATTACCTTCAGCCCGTGTAGCATTAGTGGGGGCGATCGCTAGGCTGGGGAGAACATCATCATTTTGAATTGTCCCCGTAGCGGTAGCTGTGGTAATGGTGCTGTTAGTCGCACCTGACAAAGTAACGGTAAAGGCTTCTTCTGGTTC
>NZ_JAQMUH010000009.1:0-36934 GCF_028331025.1 Anabaenopsis arnoldii
ATATTTCTCTTAAGATTTACAAGAAAGACTACCGCTATCATTGCTTGGTTTTCGCGTTGGCAATAGTCTTAATTCAATACTTGATATCGTAGGATTATATATCAAGTGGGCGATTTTCTTAACTCACTTATGTTAATGCTTGTCAACATAAGTATAGTTTTGTCTATAAAATAGTCAGCTTAGGACTAGCTCTTGTAGGGTGGGTAGGAAAGCCCGCCCTACTACTCAGATTAAATCTGCTGTCAGTACAAATATTAGCTAACTTTAGATAGGTTTTATCGGAATACTTAATCGTGGCAGAAGAAAAAGCGTATTGGCTAGCTTGGTCGCAAATTTCCGGGGTGGGTCCAGTGTTAATGCAACGGCTAAACCAGCATTTTGGTAGTGTAAGTACAGCTTGGAATGCTAGCAAAGCCGAATTAGCAGAAGTGGAAGGTTTTGGTTTTCAGACCTTAGAAAAAGTAGTTGCACAGCGATCGCGTGTACGTCCAGAAGAATTACTCACCCAACATCACCAAGAAAACCCCCATTTCTGGACACCAGTGGAGCCAGATTATCCCCGTTTATTACTGGAAACTCCCACCCCACCCCCAGTTTTGTATTATCGGGGTCAAGTGGATCTGCGGGAAAATCTGGGACAAACACCCATGGTGGGAATTGTGGGGACACGGCGACCTTCAGACTATGGTATTCGTTGGACTCGCCAAATTAGCGCAGCCTTGGCTAAAAATGGCTTTACAGTCGTATCTGGGATGGCGGAGGGAATTGATACAGAAAGCCATCTAGCCGCGATGCAAGCGGGGGGTAGAACCATAGCAGTTTTAGGAACCGGCGTAGATGTCATTTATCCCCCTAAAAATCGCGATTTGTATAAACAGATTTTGACTCAAGGGTTAGTAGTGAGTGAATATTCCGCCAAAACCCCACCAGACCGCACTCACTTTCCCCGCCGTAATCGGATTATTGCGGGTTTAAGCCGTGCAGTTTTGGTCATGGAAGCGCCTGCTAAGTCTGGGGCTTTAATTACGGCTGGTTATGCTAATGAATTTGGCAGAGATGTCTATGCATTACCGGGAAGAATCGATGATTATCCATCGCAAGGGTGTTTAAAATTACTCAGTCAAGGTGCTTGTTTGGTGCTCAGGGAACTAGACGAACTGTTAAAAATGCTCGGAGCTATCCCCAAACTGGATACAATCGACACTACACCCATCCCGGAACAGGTTCCAGAAAAGGTAAAATTACCGAGGTTACCGCCAGAAATGCAAGCAGTAATGGATGCTATTGACTCTGATATTTTAACCTTTGATTTAATTGTGCAAAAAACAGGGATGAATACAGGCTTAGTTTCCAGCACATTATTACAGTTAGAACTTATGGGGTTAGTTTGCCAACTCCCTGGAATGCGTTATCAAAAGACCTAAATTTTACCCACAAAACTGCATATTTGCTAGATGTTCTTTTAGTTCACCGCCGAAAATAAATTTAGTTTCCCAAGCAGTAACCGGTAAAGAATTGGATCGATGGGGTGGTAGATGTGATGACTGAATTTACCAAAACTTATCTAGAGGGGAAAGGTTGTGGAGTCGAGAAGGGGTTTTGAGGAGCATTTGGGGGGATATTGTTCCCCATATTCTGAGGTGCTGGTGGAGTCATTACTGCATTGGATGCCGGATTTTGGTTAAATTGTTGGTAAGCAGCCTTAGAAATAGAGCTAATTAGTTTTTCGGCTTCCGGGTCATTATGGGGGCGTTGTACCATCACAGCCGCAATGTAGCGTTTACCTGTGGGGATATCAATTAAACCCACATCACCCAACATGGTGCCAATATCACCTGTTTTGTGGTGTATTCTTGCCCCTGGGCTTAAACCAGAAGGTAGCAGATGATTCCGCTCTGTACGACGCATAATATCAAGGATAAGGTCGCGCGATCGCATACTGACTAAATTCCCCTGATTGACCATAGCCAGTAAATTCGCCAAATCCCTGGGGCTAGTGGTATTGGTTCCTGATAAATCCGGGAGAGGATTACGAATAGCTGTAGCGGAGAGTCCCCAAATTTGAAACCGCTGATTCAGGGCTTCCATACCTCCTAATCGAGCAATCAGCATATTAGTAGCGGTGTTATCGCTGCTTGTACTCATGCGAGTAGCGATTTCCATGGCGCTATACTGAGTCCCCACTTTTTCATGTTGCAGATTTCCCGAACCACCGGCTATCATATCTTTTTCCATGGTTAGCATTTCATCCAGGCGGACTTTACCGGCATCCACATCTTGGAAAAAGGCGATGAGAAGTGGTACTTTAATAGTACTAGCCGAGGAGAAACTGCTCGATCCATTCACATCCACATAGCCACCAGTCTCTAAATCCAGCAAGAACACCCCGGGTTTGAGATTGGGGTTTGCAATTGCCAAATTTTGGATAGCATTTTTCAATGGGGTAATTTCCTGGGTTAAATATAAACCAGAAGTATTATGTATAACTTGCGGCTGATTCTGCCCCAAATGAGGAGATTGTGTCCCCGAATGACTGGGCATACGAGTAGCAGGGTCTAACACTGACAACACCGTACCCATGATCGCACCGACACCCACTCCCACAATCAACAACCGCAAAGCGTATAACATGGTTCTAGCCATGGGCTTTAACCGTGTTTTTCGCGATACTCGTCTACCCATTTTCGGCATTGCTTGCTTGTCTACCCGGACGGTCTTTAATTGTGCTTTACCCCTCCTCATATAGGGCATGGGTTTTACCCCTGTAGGCATGGCTAACACCGGTTTGGAGCGAGACATCATATTATAATTCAGCCCCGTCACGGCTACTTGTTTCTTGGGAGAACGCTGCTGATTAATGACTTTTACTTTTTTCTTTGCCACCTTTTGTCCGTTACCCTGACGCGGGCGAAGGTTGGTCGGTTGACCCCGCGAAAAGTTTCTTAGTTTGTCACTTGACTCTGACACTGTTACTCCTTGTGACCCACTCGAATGTTTTCGGTGCAATCTCACTCTAGCTTGCGTGGCGTAGCCATACCAAAACTCACCAGTAGCCTTTGTATGTTTAGTGTAAGCTATTTTAAATGTTTCAGGGGGATAATTTCGTAGATTTTCTCAGGTTCAATCATAAGTTTTACTCATGTTTCTTGGTTTTAATCACCCATTCTATTTGTCGCAGAATCCCTCTGAGCATGGCTACCTCCTTGGTTTGTAGGTGCGCGCGATTATACAATTGGCGGAATTTAGCCATGCGACTAGCGGCTGTATGGGGATACAAGTAACCAATATCTATTAGTAGAGATTCTAACTGCTGATAGTAGTTTTCTAATAGATCCAAAGATGCCAGTTCCAGGCTGGGAGGTGGCGTTGTCGGTGGTGCTATTTGTCCGAGTTCATAACAGCAAATACCTACAGCTGAGGCTAAATTCAGGGATGAATAATTGTCACTGGTGGGAATGCGAACAAACCTCTGAGCATAATTGAGTTCTTCATTACTTAAACCCCGGTCTTCTCTACCAAAAATGAGGGCGGCGGGTTCCTGTGGTGACTCTAATAACCAGGGTAGGGCGCTGCGGGGATTTTCTAAGGGTGTGTCCCAATCACGTACCCGCGCTGTGGTGGCGATCGCCCGGACACATCCGTGCAATGCTGCTGATAATGTGGGTACTAATACCGCAGATTCTAAAATATCCTTGGCATGAACTGCCATTTTCATGGCTTCCGGTGACAGTGGTTTGCATTGGGGATTGACTAAGACTAGGTTATGTAAACCAAAATTTTTCATTACTCTGGCGATTGACCCTAGGTTCAACGGTCCTGCTGGTTCCACCAACACAATTCTTAAGTCAGCCAATGCCATTTTTGCCTCCCATCATCCCTGTGATTTGTACTTAACTTTGTGCATTTTACCGATAGCTTGCATAGCGTAACCATCAAGCTATACAATTCTAGTTAAATGCCAAAGCAATCACCCGTTGCTAACATCGGATAAGGTAGTTAGCGCATAACAGAGGCCAAGATCAGGTGTTGAAGACGCTATTAGTGATGACTGTTGGTTTATTACCATCCCTGTTTTCCCTGTGGGTAATTCGTAGAACCCATTTTCACCCACGCCGACGGACCAGACAAGTAGCTACTCACTCACAAACACCCATCCCGGAGAGGATCACACCCTTTGAGAGCGATGGCGCTAGGTCACCGCTGCTACGCGATCGCTATTATTTGGAAGGTGTGGGTTATCTCATCGGTGATATTAGTTGTAAATTTAATGCTCGCTCTGGGTATATGCGTTGTGCTGTTAACCCCATTGGTCCTTGTGGGGGTTGTCGTCATTATGAACAACGAGAATTAGCAACTACGGAAAACCTCTTTTAACCGTTTTATCTTTGTTAGTAAGTATAAGTGCTTTTCTGTTACCTCACAAAGGTGGGAATGACCCACCTTACATTTAAGCCTGGAAACCGGCAAAAAAGTCAAGGGTTTCCTGCAAAGCCTTGATAAAAATATCAATTTCTTCGCGGGTGTTATAGAAAGACAAACTTACCCGTGCGGTTCCCGGTAAACCTAAGTAACGGTGTAAGGGTTGAGTGCAATGGTGTCCAGAACGAATCGCTACCCCTTCTTGATCTAATAATGTAGATAAGTCGTTAGGGTGGACATCTGCGACTGTGAATGCAGCTAAAGCAGCTCTACCTTCTCCTTGGGCGTTAGGTTTAGGCCCATAAACTTGAATTTGGGGTATTTGGGCTAATTTTTGGAATAAATAAGCGGTGAGTTCAGCTTCGTAGGCGTGGATTCTATCCATGCCAATATTACTAAGATAATCTACCGCCGCCCCTAGGGCGATCGCCTCAGCAATAGCGGGGGTACCGGCCTCAAATTTATGGGGTAATTCTGCATAGGTAGAATGGTCTAAATATACATCAGCAATCATCTCACCTCCACCGAAAAATGGTGGCATAGATTCTAACACTGCCAACTTACCATACAAAAACCCAATACCAGTAGGTGCGCACATTTTGTGACCAGAGGCCACCAACCAATCACAGTTGATTGCCTGCACATCCACGGGCATATGAGGTAAACTTTGGCAAGCATCAACCAAGAATTTAGCACCGTATCTGTGAGCGATGGTGGCAATTTCTGCTACTGGGTTAATGCAACCCAAAGTATTAGAAACATGACTTACTGCTACCAGTTTTGTTTTCTGGGAAATCAGCTGTTTAAACTGTTCTAAATCAAAACTACCTGCGGGTGTCAATTCGACAAACTTTAACACTGCACCCGTTTTTTGTGCTACCAATTGCCAAGGAACAATATTACTGTGGTGTTCCATCACCGACAGAATTATCTCATCTCCAGTTTGCAAATTGTTCATACCCCAGCTGTAAGCTACCAAATTAATGGCTTCACTGGCGTTGCGGGTGTAGATGATTTCCTGACGTGACGCAGCATGAATAAATTTAGCGACTTTATCTCGTGCTGCTTCATAAGCATCAGTGGCTTTAGCACTAAGGGTATGAGCGCCGCGATGCACATTAGCGTTATACTGTTCGTAATAATCCCGTAGGATATTTAACACGAACACGGGTTTTTGAGAGGTAGCAGCATTATCCAGATAAACCAAAGGTTTACCGTTAACTTCCTGATGTAGTAGGGGGAAGTCAGGACGAACTTTGTCAGCTAGGGTTTTGGTAGGGGTGAAAGTCATGGGTAATTAGTCATTAGTGATGATAAATAGTCATTCATGACCATTTACCGTGTTTAATAGGATATTTTGCAGAGACTTGACGGGTATTTGGTTGATAATTTCCGCAGCAAAAGCGTTAATCAACAACTTACGCCCATCGCTTTCATTAATTCCGCGACTTTGGAGATAAAAGATGTCATCGTCTTCCAATTGACTAACCGTAGCACCATGAGCGCATTTAACGTTATCGGCGGTAATTTCCAATTGGGGTTTAGTATCCACTCTCGCCTTTGGTGATAACAGTAAATTGCGATTTAATTGTCCTGCATCTGTCAACTGGGCTGGTTTGGGGACAAAAACTTTACCGTTGAACACCGCATGAGCGCGATCGCCTACAATACACTTATGTAATTGTCTGCTTGTACCATGGGGATGATTAAGTGCGATGAGACTGTGAGTATCAGCCAACTGCTTGTGAGAAATCATCGTCAAACCATTGAGAGTAGTTTCAGTTTGCTCACCAGTTTGGAAGACTTCCAAATTGTGGCGAGATAACCGACCCCCAAAAGTCAAAGCATGACAAGTATATCGACTATCACGAGCCTGAGTGACAGTCGTCTTCCCAATATGAAAAGCTTCTACACCTTCGCGCGCTAACCGAGTATGATTCACCTGAGCATTGTCACCCAGCCAAATTTCCGTTACCGCATTAGTCAGGTAAACCGGCTTGTTCTTAGTGTTTTCCGTCTCCCCCAACCCAGCAAAAGTAAAATCTTCCACCAAAGTTACACTACTACTAGACTCCGCCACTACCAAACAACGAGGCTGGTAAATGCTCGGTTGCTCATCAGCAGTATTGAGAAACAACAGATGAATAGGCGTGTCAACGGTGACATTTTTCCCCACCCACAACACCGCCGCATCAGAAATTCCAGCAGTATTAAGAGCAGTAAACACCTCTTGTGAACCCTCAGCTTGTGCTAAATAGGGTTTAACACCCTCCTGCTGAGACTGGGACAAACCCGCCAAATTACCGACCACAACACCAGATGGTAAATCTGCGACTGCGGATAAATGGGGCGCATAAACACCATTGACAAATACCAAACGACTGTTAACAGCTTCTGGTAAAGTTAAAGCCGAGATATCAGCTGATTTTAATTGTGTATCTACATGAAACTGTACTTGGCGTAAAGCTGACAAATCAGTAAAACGCCATTCCTCATTGCGGGTGGTGGGGATAGTAGCATGACGTACCCCATGAGCAGCACCTTGGCGTAATTCCTCTAACCAGTCCTGGGTTTTAGGAGAAATTACTTGATTTAATAACCCAGTCAGAAAATCATCCCTATCCCGCAGACCATGAGAGTTAGAAACGGGAATAGACTCAACTTGAATAGTCATTACACACCCACCTCAGCAGCTTCTAACACCCAGTCATAACCGCGAGTTTCCAATTCTAGAGCCAAATCCTTACCACCACTGGTGAGGATGCGACCCCGAGCCATAACATGGACAAAATCCGGGACAATATAATTAAGTAAGCGTTGATAGTGAGTAATCATAATGGTGGCATTTTCTGGACTAGTTAACTGATTCACGCCATTAGCCACAATTTTGAGAGCATCAATATCCAAACCCGAATCAGTCTCATCCAGAATACTCAACTTTGGTTCCAGCAGGGCCATTTGCAGAATTTCATTGCGCTTCTTCTCGCCACCAGAAAAGCCTTCATTGAGACTGCGATTCAAAAAAGCCGGATTCATTTTCACTACATCCAACTTTTCTGAAATCAAATCATCAAAATCAAAAGCGTCCAATTCTTCCAAACCTTGAGCCTTGCGGCGAGAATTGTAAGCTACCCGTAAGAAATCCAAATTACTCACACCTGGAATTTCCAAAGGATATTGAAAGGCCAAAAATACACCTGCTCTAGCGCGTTGCTCTGGTTCCATTTCCAGCAAGTTCTCACCCTGGAAAATCACCTCACCACCAGTCACCTCATAAGCTGGGTGTCCGGCCAACACCTTAGAAAAAGTGCTTTTACCAGAACCATTGGGTCCCATAATCGCATGAATTTCTCCAGATCGCACCTCAAGATTTAAACCCTTGAGAATTGGAGTTCCATCAACATTAGCCGTCAAATCTTTCACTGACAGAACTACTTCACTATTTTCAATAATCATGTTCTCTCTTCTCTTCTCTTACTTTGCGCTCTGTGCGTCTGTGTGGTTCCTTAATCAAGACTAGGAAAAATAAAAAGCCTAGCCCTTGGTTGACAATTATCCAACACTACCTTCTAACTTGAGACTCAGAAGCTTGTCCGCTTCCACAGCAAACTCCATAGGTAGCTGATTAAACACATCCTTACAGAAGCCGCTAATCATCATAGAAATAGCATCCTCTGGGGAAATACCTCTCTGAGCGAAGTAAAACAGTTGGTCTTCGCCAATCTTAGAAGTAGAGGCTTCATGCTCCACTTTTCCGGTATTATTTTGTACTTGGATATAAGGGAAAGTATTGGCATGGGCATTATCGCCAATCAGCATAGAGTCGCACTGAGAATAATTTCTCGCGCCTTGAGCTGTGGGATTGACTTTCACTAAACCGCGATAACTGTTACTGGAGTTACCCGCTGAAATTCCCTTAGAAATAATCGTGCTGCGAGTATTTTTACCCACATGAATCATTTTGGTTCCGGTGTCAGCTTGCTGCATATTATTGGTCAGCGCCACCGAGTAAAACTCACCCACGGAGTTATCACCCACTAACACACAGCTAGGGTACTTCCAAGTAATAGCCGAACCTGTTTCTACTTGAGTCCAGGAAATTTTAGAATTGACACCTTGACACAAACCGCGTTTGGTGACAAAATTATAGATTCCACCTTTACCATTTTCGTCCCCGGCGTACCAGTTTTGGACAGTGGAGTATTTAATTTCGGCGTTGTCCAGGGCGACTAGTTCCACTACAGCGGCGTGTAGTTGGTTGCTGTCATACATAGGTGCGGTACAACCTTCTAGGTAGGAAACATAGCTACCTTCTTCGGCTACAATCAAAGTCCGTTCAAATTGTCCTGTATCACCAGAGTTGATGCGGAAATATGTAGACAATTCCATGGGGCATTTTACGCCTTTAGGAATATAGACAAAAGAACCATCACTAAATACAGCACCATTCAAAGCTGCAAAGTAATTATCCGCCGCGGGAACAACGCTACCCAGGTACTTCCGCACAAGTTCGGGGTGTTCTTGTAGGGCTTCGGAAATTGAGCAGAAGATAACCCCATCTTCGGCTAGTTTTTCTTTAAAGGTCGTAGCCACCGAAACGCTATCAAAAATCGCATCAACGGCGACATTGGCGAGGCGCTTTTGTTCCGATAGGGAAATACCCAATTTTTCAAAGGTTTCTAGTAGGGTGGGGTCTACTTCATCCAAGCTGTTGAGCTTGGCTTTGGCTTTTTTGGGGGCGGAGTAGTAGATAATATTCTGATAGTCGATGGGCGGGTACTTGACGCTAGGCCAAGTTGGTTCCGTCATTTTTTGCCACTGGCGATAACATCTGAGCCGAAAATCTAACATGAACTGTGGTTCGTTCTTCTTGGCGGAGATCAAGCGAACAACGTCCTCGTTTAGTCCCCGGGGGATAGTGTCGGCTTCAATATCGGTGATAAAGCCGTACTTGTAGGGTTGGTTGACTAAGGTTTTGACAGTGGCACTCATCGGTATAAATCTCTTGTGTTCAGAACTGCAATTGTGGAATCTGTTTACTGATATCTCTTTAAGGATGGCAGAGGGGCTATGGTGTGCGCCTATTCTCCGCTGGTGTGACCGAGTGGTTACACATCTGTTAGAATAGTAATTGGGGAGTAAAACAACTTGCGGGTTGTTTAATTTATTTTCATTTTACGCTAAATTAACAACAAGAATGTTGTTAAAGTCAAATTTTCTAAAAAAATTTTTGGGGACGTTCGCGCAGCGTCTTGTAGGGAAAATGGAGATTACTCACCAAACCTCGACAAAGCAAGATATTCTCGAGTATCTGCTTAAACGCTCACAAGCAACTGCTTTTGAGTTGGCGGAAGTTTTAGATGTCAGCAAGCAAGCCATCCGTCGTCACCTGAAGGATTTGGAGACGGAGGAGCTAGTTCTGTATACATCTGTACAAGTAGGGATGGGGCGGCCGCAACATATCTATAAATTAAGCCCTCGGGGACGCGATCGCCTACAAAGAAGTTTGAGCACTCACCAAGCCGACCGCTACGGCGAGTTTGCGGTGTCACTGCTGGACACTTTAGCGGAAACTGTAGGCCGTGAACAAGTTAGCTCGATTTTACAGAAACAGTGGGAGAGGAAAGCCCAAGAATACCGCGATCGCGTCGGTAAGGGTTCACTCCAAGAGCGTGTAGCTAATTTAGTCAATGTCAGAAAGGCTGAAGGATTCATGGCTGAGTATCACTGTGTGGAATCCTCCCATGGTGATAGCTTTATCTTCATGGAACATAATTGTGCCATTTCTAATGTTGCCGAGTCCTTCCCTAGCATCTGCGGTCATGAATTAGAAATGTTTGCGGCGGTGTTACCAGATTGTCACGTAGAGCGAACCCATTGGATTATCAATGGTGAACATCGTTGCGGGTATTTAGTGCAAGGGCGACCAGAACAAACAGATGAGTAAGTAGTAATAATTTTGACTTACATTCAACAACTAAATATATGGATATACTACCACAGCAACCTTCAGCACAATTTCTCACCTTAGAAGAGTCGGCACAAGTTGATAGCGCCTTGTTGTCTTCTTCGGAAAAGTTTCTCACCAGACTAACAATTTCATCCCTCAAACTTTTACAGCATATAGCCCAAGAATACGGTGTTGCTATAGAAGACCTAAGCACCCAGCAGCTGATTACTTGGTTTGAAAAGGATGCCAAAATTAAGCGAGAGCAGGGAATTGAAGCTTCATATTTGAAGTGGTAAAAATTCCACACCGCAATAAAAAGCACCTTCAAAAAGGTACTTTTAGCGATGAACTTTATGTAATTTTAAGTACCACATTTAAGTCCGATAATTGTTAGTTCTAGGACTGCGAGCGCCCACAACAGCCCCCATAAGAGCCGCAGCTAAACTTAACAGGGATCCCAACACAAACCACCACAAAGCTCTAGAAGTAGCCCCAGCAATTTGGCGGGCTTGTTCAGCAGTTACAGCCGTTTCCGGTGGGGGTGTGCCTAGTTCAGGTGCTGGTACTACTGCAATATTGGGAGCCACCACGCCAAAAGTACCCCATACTCCGGTTGCTAATAACCAAGAACTCAGGGCGATAGTAGTAGCCCAGAGAATTGCGCCGTTGAGTAGGGCTGTATTTCGATTCATGGGGCCACAAGTACGAGTTGTCACCCAACCACCAATGAACAAGGAGATCAACAAAGCTAGGGTTGACCAGACTCCCACATTAGCAGCAACATCAGGGGCTATAGTCCTGGGGGCTCCCGAACCAGCAATGCTAGCTGCGCCGATAGCACCAAATAAGGAACTCAAGATTAATTGAGTAGCTAGGGCTACCAATACACCGGCAATGATTGGTCCCCAACGCACCCGGTCATGATATTCAGCGACTCTAGCTCCTAGTTGTGGTTCATTAATAACTTCATCGCCTACACGATTTATGTATGACATAGTTAATTTTCTCCATTGCTTTGTCAGCAAAGTTTTTCTCAAGTATATTCATTTTTTTGAGTCATGCTTATGCTTTAAATTAAATTCCCAGCTTTGATTTTTAATATCTATCAACAGCATGACTTAATTACTCTATCTTCAGTAGGATGAAATGCAATTAATTAATAAATTTATAGCTAATCCATCGATTATTAATGTCTTGATTGTTTGAGGTTATGTGAGGAGCGAGCAACAAGATTCTTTCTCGCCCTCCTTAATAATTAGAGGGTGGGCGTGAGGTTTCATAGGACTTTCTCCAAGAAATCAGATGCGGCCTTTTAGTCATGCTCACAAAAATGGGTAATCACAACAGATGAGATTACCCATTAGCCACCGGACAAAAGACTATTAACAAGCTAACGTATTTTCACAGCCGTACCTGTGGCGGTAATTAGCAACATCACCCCGGTCTGTTCAACATTGATATTGATGGTACCAGTATGAAATTGAATACCAATTACAGCATCTGCACCTAAAGCATGTGCACGTTTTTCTAATTCTTCTATGGCTTTGCGTTGTCCCTGCTCAAATAGTCGCTCATAACTAGCAGTACGCCCACCGATAATATCTCGAATGCTGGCAAAAAAATCGCGGATGAAATTACTCCCGTACACAACTTCCGCGGTGACAATCCCTAAATATGATTCAATAATGGCACCTTGAATCACATCAGTTGTAGTGAGAATCATAAATTAACCCCGTAATAGCAGATTAGTCTTTGGCGGGTGTATGTCGTGTATTGTCCGTCATTTATACCCTTAGTTATTCTATTATTGGTAATAAAAAACTTATATTTAAGATGAGAAAAACTCATTAAACTAGGCGTTTTGTCCAAATACTTGATTGATAGGATATAGTGAATACTATATATTGAATATCAACTCAGGCTGTCTTGTCCTGTAAAAAAGTATCTGAATTAACCAGATATTTAAATTTGGCCAGAGTAAATAAATGTGGTTTTCAAAACTGATAATTTTTGTTTTAATGTACAAAAACCTCCCCTATAATTGACGGAATTTTACTATGTACAAGCCCATTTCACTTGTAGTTAGTATTCTATGCTTAGGACTGACTACCGTTAGCATACCCTCCATGGCTCAGAGCCAAATACTGATGGCGCAAACCAATAACTCCCAAGTCAGGAGACTGTTTGAGGAAGGGCAGAAACTGGTAAGAGACCAGGACTATAATGGGGCGATCGCCATTTATCAACAAGCGGCTCAGATAGAACCAAAGAATGCCAGAATTCATTCTGGGATAGGCTACCTGTATGCTAAACAAGGAAAATTTCCAGAAGCCCTAGCCTCCTATCGTCGAGCGATCGCTATTAACCCGAATAATAGCGATTTTCATTACGCCATGGGTTACATTAAAGTTAACTTGAATGACATTAATGGGGCGAAAGAGTCTTACCGTCGTGCTATCCAACTCAACCGTAACCATTTAAATGCCTACTTGGGATTAGGTTTCACCCAATCTCGTCTGGGAGACTTTACTGCTGCTAATTGGGCTTACGAAGAAGCAATTAAACTAGACCCCAATAATCCCCAAACTTATGAGTTGATGGCTAAGATGTATCAACAGCGAAGAAATACAGCCCGCGCCAACCAATTACTACAGACAGCCCGTAACTTGTATCAACGGCGCAATGACACGGCTGGAGTTGATAGGATTAATGGGATGTTGAGAGACCTAGGGGGTTAATTAACAACTTTTTCGACAGCACCCCAGTTACTAGCAATTGGCATTCGCCAACCAGTACCAAAGGCACGATCTGTAATTTTTAATCCTGGGGGTGCTTGTCTGCGTTTAAATTCAGCACGGGCGACCATTTGAATGACTCGATTGACAATGAACCGGTCATGACCTGCGGCGACAATTTGGGCTGCTGATTGGTGGTTATGGATGAAGCGTTGTAAGATGTCATCTAAAATCTCGTAGGGGGGTAGAGAATCTTGATCAACTTGTCCGGGTTTGAGTTCAGCACTGGGTGGTTTGATGAGAATATTGTGGGGAATAATGTCGCCATTACTATTTAACCAGTGGCACAGTGAATAAACACGGGTTTTGGGAACATCAGCAATTACAGCCAAGCCACCATTCATATCACCGTAAAGGGTGCAATAACCCACTGCCATTTCTGACTTGTTGCCGGTAGATAATAAGAGATAACCGAACTTGTTAGCGACCGCCATCAATAAATTACCACGAATCCGGGATTGGATATTTTCCTCAGCAATGCCAAATTCAGTACCAGCGAACAAGTCAGCCAAGGTGTGATCGAACCCTGACATTAATTCCCCTATTTTTAAGATAGTAGTTTGAATACCCAAATTTTCCGCTAATGCCAAAGCATCAGTTACAGAATGCTCTGAACTGTAAGGAGAAGGCATCAGTACACCGATGACATTTTCTTTACCGACGGCCGCGGCGGCGATGGCGGCGACTAATGCTGAATCAATTCCCCCACTTAGACCCAGCAAAACTTTAGAAAAATGACACTTTTGGGCGTAATCTCGCACTCCCAACACCAAGGCGTGCCAAATTTCTTCCTCTTCTGACTGATATACCGGTGCCACAGAACTCAATTGTAAATCTCCCCGGGCTTGATCAAATTCAACTATGACCAAATCAGTGGCAAAACCACGAGCACGACAGACAATTTCACCCTGACGATTTAAACCAAAACTACGTCCATCAAAAATTAAATCATCATTTCCCCCGACTTGATTGGTATAAATCATTGGTTGTGAAAAACGTACCGCACTATGATTGAGCATAGATTCTCGATACTGCTGTTTACCAACACTATAGGGTGAAGCTGACAAATTGACAATCAAATCTACACGCAAAATCGCTAAATCAGCAATAGGATTAACGGCATAATTACGTTTTCCTAAAAAGTCTTCATCGTTCCATAAATCTTCACAAATAGTTACACCAATATCAAGATTATCTAGGGTGAAATAATTAGCTTGTAGCCCTGGTTCAAAGTAACGGTTTTCATCAAAGACATCATAGGTCGGTAAAAGTCGCTTATGAAAAACTTGTTTTACTTTCCCTTCTGTCAACAAAGCGATGCTATTAAATAAACTTTTTCCCCCAGTGCTATCAGCTTTTAAATTGGGGGAAACAGTTCCTACCAATACAGATAAATTGGGCGGTAAATCTGTAGCTAGCTGTTGTAATGTCATCCCCATAGCTGTGACAAAACTAGGATTTAGTAATAAATCTCGCGGGGGATAGCCACACAAGGAAAGTTCTGGGGTTAATAATAAACGCGCACCTTGATTGGCTGCTTTTTGGGCTGCTTCGAGAATTTTCTGAGCATTAGTGGACAAATCACCAATAGTAGGATTTAGTTGAGCGATCGCAATTTTCATGGTTGGTATATAGCAATTTTTTCCTGTGTGAGGTACACCATATAACGAATTTCTCACAGATGCACAAAGATGAGGATAAGCTATTAAATAAAGACTAAAGGTTTATCTTTAAAAGGAGCAAACGCCTCTGCATCAAATTTATATAAACTAGCCGGACGACCAGCACCCCGTGATACTTTAATTCCCGTATCGGATAAAAAACCTAACTTGAGTAAACGCGCCCGAAAGTTAGAATAGTCGGCGAAATTGTCCCCTAAAACTGTGGTGTATAATTGATACAAATCATTTAAGGTGAAGCTGGCGGGTAGAATGTCAAAAGCTACGGGACTATACTCTAACTTATTTCTTAAGCGTCTGTGTCCATAAGCCAAGACTTGATTATGATCAAAGGCTAATTGCGGTACTTCTTTGACTGGATACCAAGCAATTCCAGTCACTTGCTCTGCAATTAGTTCTGCTTCTTCAAACCTGACTAGAGCAAAGTAACTCACGGATAGATAACGTACACCATAACCATTAGTAGTTTCTCTAGGGTCGCGATTTGGTCCGCCAAAGGTGTATAACTGCTCTAAATAGAGATTATTTACTCTAATTTTCTCTGCCATAATCCGATAAGCAGCATCTTCTAAGGATTCTCCTTTACGTACTAAAGTACCCGGAAGACTCCAGGAATTTAAACATGGTTCTTGCTGTCGCATGACTAAAAGCACTAGCAGCCGATTTTGAGCGGTATCTACAGAAAAAATGACGTTATCAACACCCACTTTAAAATCAGCCCAAGGTTGTTGATTTAGCAGACTTGGTATCTTTTTGTGGTTGCGTCCTGGCATTTGTACAAATGCTGTTGATGAATATAAGCGATAATTGGGGGAGTCAGGGCTTGAGTATCTCCATGTTCACGATAGGCGGTGGAGGAAACATCTATACCGGTTAAGCTAGCGATCGCAATTTGACCGCCTAGATTTTTCACCGGTTCCAAGCTATACTTGTCTATGGCATATCCTGGTCGAGCCACAATTAATAGTTCTACTTGCTGCAACAAATTTTGAATACGATACCAACGCGGTAACTGATGTAATAAATCGGAACCAATCACCAATGTAAACTCAGTATCATCACCCCAGCGAGCCTGGGCTTTTTCCACAGTTTCCAGAGTTCTAAAGCTACTCAAATCCTGTTCTAAAGTAATATTGCTGCGTGGGGTATCGATATCCTCAATCAATAATTGCAGCATTGTTGCCCGATGTTCCAAAGGTGTTTGATGAGACTTAAAAGGATTATCAGCAGCCCAAACCGCCACCCAATCATAAACCTCACACAACCACCTCAGAATCTTTTGATGTCCAGCTGTCGGCGGATCCGCACTAGTACCAAACAAAGCAATTTTCATATTTTACCTTTGGGTAATTTACCTATCATTTGCGTTTAAATAGCAATAATTCATACATGATAATTTGATAATCTTCGGGATCACTTGCCATGCCAGAGTATTTTTACCACATTTTAACCCTTTGTTATAGTAGATTTTACCATATATAATATCAAATCAGCCCAGCATAAAGTTATATGAGTCCTCTAAACATAAATTTAACCATGGGGATTATTTGATAAATTGCCATTATTTAACTTATTTTAATAGTAATTTATACCAATATTTACTGCTAATTTTTGAGCAAGGTTTTGTGAAAAATCTCAAATATCAACATAAGTAAAACTTAACCAAAATATAAACTGTTGCAAAGATAACTAAATAAAGATTAAACATATTTATAATATGTTGCAATTTTAATGTTGTGGACAACATCAGTACTAAAGTAGATAAATCAAAACCAACGCGACTCAGCAAGGAGTCTCATATGGCGATTTCAAACAGATTAGCTAGCATCATGCAGTATGTTTCTGAAGCCGTAATGCGGATTTTTACACCTACTGACGATGCTTATCCGGTGATTGGTGTACAGCCATTTACAGGAGAACCCTATAGACGTAGAACAGCCAACAGTTGGTAGTTCTGGAAATTCCACACAAATGAATCAAGCAGACAATCCTGATCTCCCCCTCCTCCCTAGGGAAGAGGGGCTACTACTTTTTACCGCATATCGTAGCCGAACAAATTGGGATCTACCTCCCCTAACTTTAAATTCGCTAAACCATACTCAGCCCAGCGTCTATCTACCATCGCTGCTATATTGGGGTCTGACTCCAGAGGTGCGCCCCATTCGTGGTCTGTTTCGGGTGGTATTTTCGTAGTCGCATCAATACCCATGCGTCCACCTAAACCAATTTTCTCACTAGCAAAATCTAAGGTATCAAAGGGTGTATTAGGCAAAATAAATACATCCCTAGAGGGATCAACTTTGGAACTGATAGCCCATACTACTTGACGCGGATCACGAATATTGATATCTTTATCCACCACAATCACAAATTTAGTATAAGTAAATTGGGGTAAGGCACTCCAAAACGCCAAAGCAGCCCGTCGCGCCTGTCCTGGATATGCTTTATCAATGGAAATAATCGCAGCTTTGTAACTTAAGGCTTCCATTGGTAAGAAGAAATCCACAATTTCCGAGACTTGTTGCCGCAAAATAGGAGTGTAAATCCGATTCAGGGCGATCGCCATCATCGCCTCTTCCTTGGGGGGACGACCGCTAAAAGTGGTTAAATAAATGGGGTCTTTGCGGTGGGTCATACATTGGAAGCGCACCAACGGAGAATCTTCCACACCACCGTAGTAACCCATATGGTCGCCAAAGGGGCCATCTGGTAATACTTCCCCTGGTGTAATTGTCCCTTCCAAGACAAATTCTGAATCTGCGGGAACTTCTAAATCTACAGTTTTACATTTTGCTAGGTTGACACCGGAACCGCCATAGAGTCCTGCAAACAACCATTCTGATAGATCTACAGGAATGGGTGTTGCCGCAGCCATAATGATTAAAGGATCTACACCCAGAGCGATCGCCACTTCTAACTTTTTACCACATTCAGCAGCCTTGCGTAAATGTCTAGCCCCACCCCGCACAGATAACCAGTGAACAGTCATCGTATTTCGAGATTGCAGTTGCAAGCGATACACACCTACATTGGGCGTACCCGTTTCACAGTCCTTGGTAATTACTAATCCCAGAGTGATAATCTTACCGGCATCGCCTACATACGGACGTATTAAGGGTAACTTATTTAAATCTAAATCATCACCTTGGACTACCACTTGTTGACAAGGTGGGAAAAAGTCTCGTCCTGGTTTAGCCTTCACTACATCAAACAGCACCTTCCCAAAGTCTATAGCTTGGGAAATCTTTTTTGGTGGTTTTGGTTGTTGCAGCATACCCAGCTTTTTACCCAGAGTTTCCAACTCTTCTGGATGCTGCATATTCATTGCCCAGCATATCCTTTGCACAGTTCCCATCAAATTAACCGCCACCGGGAACGATGCGCCTTTAACGTTCTCAAATAGTAACCCTGGTCCACCTTTTTGTAGCATCCGGTTGGAAATTTCTGCAATTTCTAATTCTGGGTCAACTAAAGCGGAAATTCTCTTTAATTGTCCTCTTTCTTCCAGAATTTTGATGAATCCCCGTAAGTCTCTGGCCATGGTTATAATAAAGGTGAATAGGAAGAAAACATATTACATATGTTTTCTTAATATTAATTCATGATTAGCTTTAACTAAGCTGGCAAAGTCATCTTGCAAACCGTCAAAAAATGGGTAAATAAGCCAAAAATACCCACCTACTACAATAATTTCCCCTTGATATCTAAGTTTAACGGTAAATTAACCCAGTAGTGAACTTTTCTTAACCCCAAACTAGTTGGGGTCAAGTTATTTTAATCCAGTATAGGGAATCAGCACTACCCTAATCAAACATGGCGATGATATATGTACTTAGCTAGCAGCAGGTAGCCAGCTACCTGCTAGCTTTGTTTTTTGCCACTAAAATTGTGGAAACAAAAGATTATCCAAAACGACCACTAACATAATCTGCCGTTTTTGCCTCAGAAGGGTGATGAAAAATGACCTCTGTCTGATCAAACTCCACCAGTTCGCCCAAATACATAAATGCCGTATAGTCAGATAAACGAGTTGCTTGCTGCATATTATGGGTGACAATCAAAATCGTCACTGTTGTTTTCAGTTTAGTAATTAACTCTTCAATGCTGGCAGTAGCTATGGGGTCTAGGGCAGATGTTGGTTCATCAAATAGTACCATTTCCGGTTCAGTAGCCAAAGCCCGGGCGATACAGAGCCTTTGCTGTTGACCACCAGAAAGGTTAAAAGCTAAATCACTCAGACGGTCTTTGACTTCATCCCACAAAGCCGCACTTTGCAAAGCTGTTTCTACTTTCTCATCAATAATGTCACGTCTAGTTTCACCCCGTACCCTCAAACCATAAGCCACATTTTCATAAATAGACTTAGGAAAAGGATTAGGTCTTTGAAACACCATACTAATCCGCATTCGCACTTCAATGGGGTCAACTTTACGACTTAGCAGGTTGACCCCATCTGGTTCTAGAGTGATTTCTCCTCCATAGCGATTACCCGGATAGAGGTCATGCATCCGGTTGAAACAACGTAGTAGGGTAGTTTTACCACATCCAGATGGTCCAATCAATGCCGTAACCTGCTTCTCAGCCACTGGCATATTAATGTTCTTCAGAGCATGGACTGTACCAGCATAGTAAAAATTAAGACTATTAACCGCCGCCTTTAAGGGCTTGTTCAGTTTGGAATATCCTGTTTCTAC
The DNA here is from genome assembly GCF_028331025.1 of Anabaenopsis arnoldii. Classification (NCBI taxonomy): domain Bacteria; kingdom Bacillati; phylum Cyanobacteriota; class Cyanophyceae; order Nostocales; family Nodulariaceae; genus Anabaenopsis; species Anabaenopsis arnoldii. Next base: position 19,538 of record NZ_JAQMUH010000009.1, read on the forward strand.
CATTTGATTTTACTGCGTAAACGATAACGGAAATAAATTGCTACAGCATTCATGGACAAAGTAATCACAATCAGAACAATACCCGCTGCCGCAGCGTTCACCTGAAAGCTAGTTTGGGGACGAGATACCCAAGAAAACATTTGAATTGGCAGCACAGTAAAAGGAGCAGATAACCAAGCAAATGAAATGAAGGGAAAATCACTCGTGATTGGGGGGTCAGGTAAGAAGGCAATAAATGTCAAAGCCCCAATAGTAATTAAAGGCGCAGTCTCACCAATAGCCCGCGCCAAGGCCACAATCACACCAGTCAGAATTGTTCCTGTGGAGTAGGGCAAAACGTGATCCCAGATTACCTGCCACTTAGAAGCCCCGGTTGCATAAGCAGCCTCGCGAATACTATTAGGAATAGCACGGATAGCCTCACGAGTAGCAACAATTACTATAGGTAAAACTAGTAGCGCCAAAGTTAACCCGGCAGTAATGACACTTTCACCCAGGTTCAATCCATAAACAAACACACCCAAAGCTAAAAGCCCATAAATAATCGAAGGAACGCCCGCCAAGTTAGTAACATTAATTTCGATTAAATCAGATATCCAATTTTTGCGGGCATATTCTTCTAGGTAAATTCCCGATGCCACGCCAATGGGTACTGCAGAGGATGCCGTGACTAACATCACAAGTATAGTACCTACCCAGGCAGAGAGAATACCAGCCTGTCCTGGTCTGCGACTGGGAAAAGAAGTGAAAAACTGCCAGGAAAGCCGGGGTAACCCATCGTGCAACAAATCCAAAAATAGCGCCAACAAGGTGATGATGGCAACCAGCATTGATAACAGGCTGATGATCCCAAAAATATATTCTGAGCGCTTGTTATTGCTAATGGCCTTCCGGGCTTCCTGAAGCTTGAGATTTGTCATATCAATAAATCTCCCGGTAGCGCTTACTCAGAAAATGACCAATAATGTTGAAAACCAAAGTCATCAACACCAAAGCCAGTCCCACAGCGAAGATTGTTTGGTATTCTAAGCTATTGTGGGGTAAGTCACCGAGACTGACCGATACTATGTAGGCAGTCATAGTGGCGGCTGGCTCCATGGGATTAAGGGTAAAGTTGGGTTGTCCCCCCGCGGCAATAGCTACTACCATGGTTTCCCCCGCAGCCCGGGAAACTCCTAAAATATAGGCAGCTGATATCCCTGAAATTGAGGCGGGTATGACAACTCTTAAAGCTGTTTGTAAGCGAGTAGCCCCTGTTGCATAGGAACCTTCTCGCAGATATGCCGGTACTGCACGCATGGCATCTTCACTTAAAGAACTGACATAGGGAATAATCATAATCCCTATGACTAACCCCGCACTGAGCATATTAAAACCAGGTAAGTCTGGTAAAATTTGCTGCAAGAGGGGTGTGACAAATAACAATGCAAAATAACCGTATACTACTGTTGGAATACCAGCTAGTAATTCTAAGGTTGGCTTAACGACCTCCCGGACTACAGGGGGAGCAAATTCACTCAAGTAAATAGCAATAATTGTACCTAGGGGTACTGCTACTGATAAAGCAACTAATGTAGTGACTAAAGTTCCCGAAACTAAAGGCCAAATTCCAAAATTTTTCTTTTCAAACAGGGGTGTCCACTGGGTGGAGGTGATAAATTCCCACAAAGACACCTGTTGAAAAAAAAGTGCAGATTCATAAAGTAGAACACCAATAATTGCCACCGTGGTGGCCACAGAAGACAGGGCTGCTAAAAATAACACAGCCTCAATCCCCCTTTCCCGTAAATCTCGCACTAACTTGGGAGAAAACTCAATTCCTTGGGCAATCTTCATTTTGGAAATATCTAAACAGCCGTGATGAGCAATTCCAATATCCAAAGAGAAGTACCACCAGTAAATCTCTTTGGTAAGTTGACAAAATCTTCAAAATCCAGCCCCGAAATTAGTCTTTTGCTTGACGTGCTAACACATCGGCAATTTTTACACCAACAGCTTCTTTACCACCAAATACAGTACCAAATCTCTTGGTGTTAACGTGCCTCTGGGCGGTAGTATAAGCTGAAGCAGGTAGACCAACGTATCCTACTTCTCTGCTGAGTTTGGCTCCATTTGTTAGGTAAAAATCAACAAACTGCTTGACTTCTGGCTTGTCAATGGACTTAGAACTTACGTAAATAAAAATGGGGCGAGACAATGGGTTGTATGTACCATTTTCTACTGTCTGTACTGAAGGGGCTACACCATTAATAGATACTGCTTTGAGCTTATCTGTGTTTTCTGAATAATAGGCGAAACCAAAGTAGCCCAAGGCATTTCTGTCGCGAGCAACACCCTGTACCAAGACATTATCATCTTCGCTGGCAGTAAAATCACCACGGCTAGACTTGGATTTCCCTACAATAGCTTCGGTGAAATAGTCAAAAGTACCAGAGTCAGCACCAGGTCCAAACAGCTTTAATGATGCGTTAGGGAAACCTGCTCGCACTTGATTCCAGTTATTTACCTTTCCTTGGGCTGCGGGTTCCCAGATTTTCTTCAGTTCCGCAACTGTCAGGTTATTTACCCAGTTATTTTGCCTGCTAACTACTACGGTTAAGGCATCATAGGCCACTGGTAGCTCAAGGTAGCGAATACCGGCAGCTTTACATTGGTCTATTTCTTTTTGTAAGATGGGACGGGAAGCACCAGAAATGTCTGTTTCTCCACGACAAAACTTTTTAAACCCACCACCTGTACCGGACACACCAACGGTTACTCGCACCCCTCTTTGAGCTTTTTGAAATTCTTCTGCTACGGCTTCAGTAACCGGAAAAACTGTACTAGAACCATCGATTTGCACAGTTTTGACACTTTGAGATTGCACCGCAGAAATCGAGAACCCTAGGGTGGTGGCTATCATGGAAACCAGACCCAGTGCTGTCAAGCTATGAAGCTTCAAGTTCATTTTATTCATTCCCAAACTCCTAATTTTTTGTAGATTTAGCCTTCGCCTCATCGCCTTCAAGAGACGATGCTGTGATTAGGTGAAGAACTTAGTGAATATAAAATCTATCCACTGCTAAGAAGGTTGACATAAGCAGTTCATCCTTAAGTTAATTTTTGGTTAATAAGAATTTAATATCGAGTGTTAACCGAGTATTCTTTTTTTACTTGTGATAAAATTTAGAACGTAGGCTTGACAAACTTATCATTTAATGAATATGGGAGTGAATAATAGGAATAGCCATGTCTGGGTCAAGTTATATCCAGAAATTAATCATCTTCATTGCAGTCAATTAAGTAATGCAAAAATTTATGTGCTGTCAAGTAAATTTTAATTACGTGATATATTTCGCGTAATTTTTACATTTACTAGTAGGCAATTAGGCACTACAAAAACTCCATATTGATTGCACAAATCACGAAAGATTACTAATTACTTTTCAGGTTTTGTTTAGTCAATATTTATTGCCCCAGCGTTTTTTGAGTATGAATCAACTAATTTCCGCCATTAAAGTGAAAAATCTCAGCTTTTATTACAATACTCAAAAGATATTTGAAAATGTTTCTATGGATATTTATCAGGGCAAAGTAACTGCAATTATTGGACCTAGTGGTTGTGGAAAGTCTACTTTTGTGAAATGCCTCAATCGCATGATTGAATTAGAAGGGAAAGTACGAGTTGAGGGAGGGGTAGAATTTTTTAATCAAAATATATATGAGCGTCGTGTTAACTTAACTCGGCTCCGTCGTCAAGTGAGTATAGTACTCCCTAAGCCAAATCTTTTTCCCATGAGTGTTTATGATAATGTCGCTTATGGGGTAAAAATACTGGGTTGGCATCCGAAAGCAGAATTAGACAGGATTGTAGAATCTGCCATTAAAGATGCTGATCTCTGGGAGGAAGTGAAAAATAAATTACATAAGTCGGCTTTAGACCTTTCTGGGGGTCAACAACAACGACTCTGTATTGCTCGTGCTTTGGCAGTGAAGCCACAAGTTATCCTCATGGATGAGCCTTGTTTTGCTCTTGATCCTATTGCTAGGATCAAAGTTGAGAGCTTAATCCAACGTTTGCGTTTGCGTTCAGAATTGACAATGGTCATTATTAGTCACAACTTGCAGCAGGTACAGCGCCTATCTGATTTCACTGCTTTATTTTATACTAATGAAAATCGTATTGGTGAAATGATTGAATTTGGTACCACAAATAAAATCTTTACTAATCCTCTTGATTCTCGGACTCGCGACTATATTTCTTACCACCTTAATTGAGCTATTTTACTTTGTGCAATTGCAAATGAATCAATTTATCTTGGGTTATGTCTTTCCACTCAACCTACAAATATTATAAGTGTTTAGCCGAAGAACATAATATATGATGAATGAGGAAAGAATGGATAATCTAGCAAAAAAGACAAAAATTACACATAGGTAAGCTGTTGTGCTGGATTATCAGGATTTATGAAGATCGATCACGTTCATTTCTATGTAGAAGATGCCAAAGTCTGGCGGGATTGGTTTGTAAACCACCTGGGGTTTACGGCAGTAGGTAGTCATCTTAGTTCGGTTCATACTTGTACGGAATTTGTGAGCAACGGTGTCGTTGACTTTTGGCTGTCCTCAGCGTTATTACATACAAGTCCAGTAGCGGATTTTCTACGCAAACACCCCCCCGGGGTAGCAGATGTGGCTTTTGCTGTGGAAGATGTGGCTTGTGCGATCGCACAAGCTCAAACATACGGGGCTACAGTCATTCAACCCATCCACTCACGCCGGGTTGCCGGTGTTTGGCGTCAGTGTGGCACAATTGCTGCCTGGGGTGGGTTAACTCATACGTTGATTTCAACCTCACCGGGTCATGCACAGCAAACAACAGATCATACTTTTACTGCCATAGATCATATAGTTTTGAATGTGGCAGTGGGTGAATTGGAATCCGCGGTCGCTTGGTACGAAAAAGTTCTCGATTTTCAACCCCAGCAAAGCTTTAAAATTCAAACCGAGCGTTCTGCTTTATATAGCCAAGTCATGGTTTCCCGTAATGGTAGGGTACAATTACCGATTAATGAACCAGCTTCTAGCAATTCCCAAATTCAAGAGTTTCTCGATGTTAATCGCGGATCTGGAGTTCAACACATCGCTTTGGCGACACCTAATTTGATCAGTACCATTACTCAATTGCGCGCCCGTGGTCTATCTTTACTGTCGGTTCCCCAAACCTATTATTCACAAGTCCAACAGCGTCGGGGATGTCCTCTGTCTAGGGTAGAACTTGAGGCCATTGCCGAGCAAGAAATTTTAGTGGATTGGCCAGAAGATTCCCAAGATGCAGTACTGCTACAAATCTTTACTCAGCCTATTTTTGCACAACCCACTTTTTTCTTTGAGTTTATTGAACGCCGTTATCAGGCTCAAGGTTTTGGGGAAGGTAATTTTCGGGCTTTGTTTGAGGCTATTGAAGGCGAACAAATCAAACGCGGCAGCTTGCAATAATTAATGAGATAATGTCATAAAAATTAACATTTTTTGCCAATGCTAAGATTAATTACTGACTTCGACGGCCCGATTATGGATGTCTCTGAACGGTATTACCGTGTTTATCAATTTTGTTTGGAGAAGATCCGATATCCCCAACAATCTGTACAAGAACTTTCCCGGGCAGAATTTTGGCAGCTCAAGCGATCGCGTGTCCCTGAAAAACAAATTGCTTTAAAATGTGGTTTAGATGACACCCAAGCCCAAGAATTTGCCCATTTACGGCGCAAAACCGTACACACAGACAGTTATTTTCAGTATGACAGCCTGATTCCAGGGGCTGTAGACACACTGTTAAAAATTCAACAGGCTGGAATTGATTTGGCGGTGATGACCATGCGTCGAGTCAGGGAACTAGATTATGCTCTGCAAAAATATGAATTAGGTAATTTCTTCCCAGAAAATCGCCGTTATTGCTTGAGCAACGACTATGTTAAAACTAGTGACGTTGAAGATAAACCCTTGTTGATGGAACGAGCATTAGCGGAACTGCCTCCCGCCTGTGATACTTGGATGGTTGGGGATACAGAAGCAGATATTGCGGCGGCGAAGAAATACGGTATTAAGGTGATAGCTGTGGAGTCTGGGATTCGCGATCGCACTCAATTAGAAATTTACCAGCCAGATGTAATTGTTGAGGATTTGAGAACAGCTGTCAAACTTATCCTCGAATCTAGGTTGGCAGAAATTGGGTCATAGTAACTTATCTTAAGAATATGCTAATTAACAATTCCCCCACCAAGCAGGCAGCTGGGTGGGAGATTCCTGTTTCAGCGGTCACCATGATCACTATAAATGTGTGATTTTAACGCAGAAAACTGGTAATTAGCCATAACAAGATAAATGTCAACACTGTAGAGAACTGGTCAGAGCTGATCTGTGCCAAGTTTATCTGCGGCAGGAGCCAGTTAGCAATTAGCCCACCAGCGATTAAACCGACAATTAAACCCACCAAAGTCAATAAAACTGCCCTACCAAACTTGTCTTCCTTGCGTTTGAGGAAGTAAATACTGACTCCTACACCTAAGACCAAAGCCAATTGTAAAACCTGACCGCCTGGGGATGGAGTCAACACACTCATGGAACTTAAACCCAAATACCAAGCTCCGGGTAAGAGTATATCTCTAGGCGAGGGTTGATCTCGCATTCGTTGCAGCCATGCTGGAGACTGCTGCGGAGGGTTGGGAGTTTCTTTTGCTGGGGATTGCACCCGCAATTCTGGAAACCTGATTCGTTCGGGTACCTTAATTTTACCTTCTTGGCGCATCCGGAGGCGATCCATTAGAATCGCATCGTAAGCCACTTCAATGAGTTCTATACTCTTGGCATCGCCATTGTATTGCTCCAATTGGCGATTACGAGCATCCTGAATTTCATCGAAGCTAGCATCTTCCGATACCCCAAGTTTCTCGTAGGGATTTTGATCGCTCATGGGAGTTTATACTTTCTTTAGCCTTAGTCAGGGGCAGTGTTTGAGTGTTTGGAAAAACAACTTTAGGTTTTATCTTGAGCCCAACCAACGTATGAACCCATTTCTAGACCCTACAAGGTATAGTAGCATGGGTTAGTTGGGGTAAGTGGAAATTTGTAACTACATTAACTTTAACATATTGCTCATTGCTCTTACACAGTTTCTCACCGCTTCCCTTTGGTAAATGACTTCTTTACTCTATAATTTTAAATAGAGGTGCTACCAACGCATTTTTTAGAAAAAAATTAAGTTTTATGTATCTAAATTTCGCAATTTAGAGCATCTCGGAGCAATTTTTAGTACTTAGCCTCACAATAGCTTGTGGTATGTATCCGCATATAGATTTAGAATTGAAAAGTTTTAAATCCCCACTCAATTGGGAAAGCAAACTCTACCAGGTAAAGGAACTGCTATGGCGGACATTGAGAACAACGGTCTGGTACACATGAATCTTGATAATTAGAATACAGGTATTCAAAATCCTCTTAGTTTGATTTTCCCTCAATTCTGATGACACAATTATTTTATTTTGGATAATCAGGAAATGCATTCCTTAGCTCTGTAGAGTCTTAAATAACCCCTAAAGTGGAAACTGCGTTTTTTACGCAATCCCCCCGTCTGTGTTAATCTTAGGAATTTTTGTGCAAAGTGATGGTCATGGCTCCCGCCAAGATTCTTGTAGTTGATGATGACCCTGCGGTCAGAAATTTAATCCAACGCTTTTTGATTAAGCAGACCTATCAGGTGGAGGCGGCTGAGGATGGTAAAACAGCCTTAACGCTATTTGAGCAATTTAACCCAGATTTGGTAATTTTAGATGTGAATTTGCCAGATGTCATCGGGTTTAACCTCTGCCAAGAAATGCAAAGTCGTAGCGGTGTTTTCGTTTTGATGCTGACTAGTCGCGCCGACGAAGCCGACAAAATTCGCGGCTTTTCCAAAGGTGCTGATGACTATCTCACTAAGCCATTTGGACTCGGAGAGTTAGAAGTCAGAGTAGCCGCAATTTTGAGACGCCAGCGGATTGTGACTACTGCTGAACAAAAACGTCTAGTATTTGAAAAGTTAATGATTGATCCGGCACGACGCGAAGTCGCATTCAACAACCAAGCAATACCCTTAACTGCTCTTGAATTTGACTTGTTGCATTTTTTAGCTAGCCATCCCGGTAGAGTCTGGCGACGTGCAGAACTGATTCAAGAGGTCTGGGATTATGAATATGTTGGCGACCAGAGAGTTGTGGATGTACACATTGGTCAAATTCGCAAGAAAATTGAAATCGATGCTAGTCAACCAGCACTCATTCAAACTGTACGCGGCGTTGGGTATAAGTTTGAATGTCCCACTCATTCCCCCCAGTGGGAACCTCATTCCTGAGTCCATACTATTGAGCGTTAACTCTTGATTAAGTAACTAAGTAGGTAGCTACGCATAAACTTTATTCTGTCACTCTTGCCATTACTTGCTAAGTTTTAGTGCTAATGACTAACTCGTAGATTTTCCCACCTACCTACTGAAGCTACAAATATTGAGCCGATCTAGGCCCATCCTATCCCTTCCCAGTTGTATTCAACATCCATCCATTCATGGGGCATCATAGTTGCCTTGTCCATGATCAGGCAGGAGCGACAACAACAGTACACTATTATATCGAATTTTCTCAAGATAGTTAGAAAGATTTTTGCCCAGTCACTTACCAGTACTTTAGTGTTTCTGGTTAATTGCTGCTGGGCATTTGTATTTAGCAGTTATGGAACAATGTTTCTAAATATACACGTGCAGCGCGGCGATGGCGCTCGCGCCCTCCGGGGGCATCGCTTTCGCCATTTTGCAGTAAAAACAGAGACAAAGCAGCCGTCAGGACTCTTTTTTCATCCCAATCTGGGTGGGTTTCTAAGTAATTTTTAAGGGATTCATGTAGTGATTCGGGAATTTCCGTCAAGATACTAACTGCGTTCATGAGTTTTTCCTTCTCTGAAATCAATCAAGAGAGACAAGTTGCTACATAGTTCTGTCTTCACCTGACAATCTACACCAACGTCTAAGGTGATTTTTCCTGTCAATGGTGGAACAAACTATAAAAGCCAGTCGCATCATTGTGCGCTAACAGGGGGTGGGTTTGTCAATGCTGCGAAATGTTACATCCCATGGGATATAAAACAAATGTTGACGTAATAATCAGGCTTTTGGGTCTTTTTTTGTTACTTAACTTCACAAAAACTCAGTAACATAGACATCTAGGGATTGGGATCAAACAATCCCCAGTAAAACTGTAAGTGCCTATTAATTGGTCAAACACCTGTGGAAAAGTACCAAAATACCTGTGGAAAGCCTGTGGAATTAGTGAGGAAAATTTTCGGTAATGATAAGAATTACAAAATATTGGTAATTGGGAACTCTCATCTGTCTCCGGCGGCTTTGACCAATGCCTGAGCTAGCGGCGACGTTCTTGTAACTTGCGATATACTGATTTTAAATCCACTTGATGATGAGCTAAGGCCACTAGGGTATGGTAAAGTAAATCTGCAACCTCCCCGGCGATCGCATCCTCCTCATCATCCTTAAAGGCCATCACCACCTCGGCGCTTTCCTCACCAATCTTTTTTAAGATTTTATTGTCCCCACCGGCCAATAACTTACAGGTGTAAGAAGTTTCCACTGGGTGGTCACGGCGATCGCAAATTACCTGAAATAATTGGGACAAAGTATCCCCTGGTGGTAGAGCCACTCTTCCTTCCACCTGATGAAAACAGCTACGCTCCCCAGTGTGACAAGCAATATCCCCCAACTGTTCTACCCCAAGGAGTAAGGCATCACTATCACAGTCATAACGGACGCTTTGCACCTTCTGAATATGTCCAGAAGTTGCGCCCTTATGCCATAACTCCTGGCGGGAACGACTCCAAAACCAAGTTTCCCCGGTTTCCAAAGTCTTTTGTAAAGACTCCCGACTCATCCACGCCATCATCAAAACAGTGCCATCCAAGTAATCTTGGATAATTGCCGGTACTAGACCGCGTTCATCGTAGGAAATCTGATCAACCGGGATAGAGAGGGGTAGTGAATCCGGATCATGAGAAAACATCACAATTTTAACTCTGTTCTGTGTATTTTAATGGAAAATATACAATACCATTGATATGATTGGTGGAAAAATGATTCAGCTTAAACAAAAACATTCCTATCTGGAGCAGACTGCATCTTGACAGCAGTTCAGGGTGCTTTGATGTGATAATTATTTTCAAAATTTAGGAGATAGCCTTGGTAAATACCACGATTAAAACCACAAAATCACAAGAAATCTTTGCTGCTGCTCAAAACTTGATGCCGGGAGGAGTGAGTTCTCCAGTTCGCGCCTTCAAATCTGTAGGTGGACAACCCATAGTTTTTGACCGTGTGAAAGACGCGTATATCTGGGATGTAGATGGCAACCAATATATTGATTATGTAGGTACTTGGGGGCCAGCTATATGTGGTCATGCCCATCCAGAAGTAATTGCAGCCCTCCATGAGGCCTTAGAAAAAGGTACTAGCTTCGGCGCACCCTCAGTACTAGAAAATGTACTGGCAGAAATGGTCATTGATGCGGTTCCTAGCATCGAAATGGTGAGATTTGTCAATTCCGGCACTGAAGCCTGTATGGCAGTACTGCGGCTCATGCGGGCTTTTACCAGCCGGGAGAAAATCATCAAGTTCGAGGGCTGCTACCACGGTCACGCCGATATGTTTCTAGTCAAGGCTGGTTCTGGTGTAGCCACACTGGGGTTACCCGATTCCCCCGGAGTACCCAAATCAGCCACCATGAACACCCTCACAGCGCCTTATAACGACTTAGAAGCAGTCAAAGCCTTGTTTGCAGAAAACCCCGACGAAATTGCTGGGGTGATTTTAGAGCCAGTAGTTGGCAACGCCGGGTTTATTACTCCCGATGCTGGGTTTCTAGAAGGTTTAAGAGAAATCACCAGGGATCATGGGGCATTACTGGTATTTGACGAAGTAATGACAGGGTTTCGTATTGCCTACGGTGGCGCTCAGGAGAAATTTGGTGTCACACCAGATTTAACTACATTGGGTAAGGTGATTGGTGGAGGCTTACCCGTGGGAGCCTACGGCGGTCGCCGGGACATCATGTCAATGATAGCCCCAGCAGGTCCGGTGTATCAGGCGGGAACTTTATCTGGTAATCCTTTAGCAATGACTGCTGGGATTAAGACCTTAGAACTGCTGCAAAGACCTGGTACTTATGAGTATCTAGATAAAATTACTCAGAAGTTAGCAGATGGGTTGCTGCAAATTGCTCAAGAAACTGGTCACCCTGCTTGTGGTGGTCATATTAGCGCTATGTTTGGCTTATTCTTCACCTCTGGACCAGTTCATAACTATGAAGATGCCAAAAAGTCTGATATGGCTAAATTTGGTCGCTTCCATCGCGGGATGTTAGAGCGCGGTATTTATTTAGCACCTTCTCAGTTTGAGGCTGGTTTTACCTGTTTGGCGCACAGTGAAGCAGATATTGACCAGACTTTAGCAGCTGCTAGAGAAGTGCTGTCTAGTCTTTAAACTCCGCTCGGTTTCTCAACTGACGCTATACAGACAAGCCCAAAAACAGAGTACCTAGAGGTTTTAACCCACAGTAACCCTCCCCTCATCCAGGGGAGGGGGAACAAAGCCATTGTTTAATTAACTTAATTAACAGCCGCAGCCATTATGTCCACAGCCTTTGATGGTTTTATGACCTTCAGCACAGCCCTCAGAACAATAATATTTACCCTCTTTTTTAATAGCTTCCTCAAGGGAGACTATACATAAGCAGTTGGGACAGGCGCACTTCATTTGAGTGACGGTAGTCATAGTTCTCTCCATTAGTACCGAATAATTATCTATACTACAACATCTGAGCAGATATTCAAGTATTATCTATAGGTATCGGCAAAATTAAAGTTTTACTACTCATAGCGGGCAAGAAGAAGAAAATGCCCGCACTACATCTATAATAAAAAGGCTTTGGGTGGAATGTTGATTATTCTTCCTCTAACTCATTGTCATCATCTTCTTCCTCATTAGCCTTGGACACTGAATTAGCAGAAACAACAGCCCCCATATCCAGCTTTTGACGTACCAGTTCCTTGATTTGTTGCACAAATTCCGGCTTTTCTTCGAGATACTTGATCGCATTATCTCGACCTTGGGAAATATTCTCACCGTTGTAACTGTACCAGGCTCCCTTGCGAATAATAACCCCTGTTTCTTCTGCTAAGTCCACCAGACAACCCAAGGTAGAAACTCCCTTACCAAATATAATGTCAAATTCCGCGACTCTAAACGGCGGAGCAACTTTATTTTTAGCAACTTTCACTTTGACCCGGTTACCAAATTCTTCAGTGCCTTTTTTCAAGGTTTGTATGCGGCGAATATCCAGACGTACGGAGGCATAAAATTTTAAGGCGTTACCGCCAGTGGTGGTTTCTGGGCTACCGTAGGTGATCCCAATTTTTTGCCGCAACTGGTTAATAAAAATAACTGTGCATCCAGATTTACCTATATTTCCAGTGATTTTACGTAGAGCTTGGCTCATCAGTCGTGCCTGTAAACCAACGTGGGTATCACCCATATCCCCTTCAATTTCCGCACGGGGAACTAGTGCGGCTACTGAGTCAATGACGACAATATCAACGGCGGCGGAGCGCACCAGCTGATCAACAATTTCCAAGGCCGATTCCCCAGTATCAGGCTGAGAAACTAGCAAGTTCTCAATATCTACACCCAAAGCAGCAGCATAGGTGGGGTCTAGGGCGTGTTCAGCATCAACAAAGGCGGCTATACCATCTTGTTTTTGCACTTCCGCGATCGCATGTAGTGCTACGGTAGTTTTACCGGAACTTTCTGGTCCGTAAATTTCAATTACCCGTCCTTTAGGTAAACCTCCACCCAACGCTAAATCTAAGGTGAGAGCCCCTGTAGAAATTGTCTCTACTCGCATCTGCGTAGCATCACCCAGGCGCATGATTGCTCCTTTACCGAAACTGCGCTCAATCTGGTTGAGTACTATATTTAATGCTTTTTCCTTGCCAGAATTATTGGTGTTGGTAGCCATTCTTGCCTCTAAATATACGAACTATATTGATTTCAGGTATCTGGGGATGGGAGTTTCAGTAGAACAGATATACTATTTTAACCAGAAAATTCTCTTTTACAGTTTGAAAAAACAAAGGTGTCCACATGGTAACCTGAACGACTGGAAATGAGGCTAGTAATACTACATATTTTTAGGATATATTTATAACTATATACATACTCATAGAGAACAGGAAATCATCCCATAATTGAGCGATCGCCATTTCAGTTACCTTAAGGAAATAGGGAACAGGGTGGAAACTCCCTATTTGTTTTTGTGCTCACCTCTTTGGCGGTTGCTATCAATACTCAAACTTTTCACGCCAGTTATCCCCACACTCAGTATAGGTCTGGCTACCTATGGGTGTACCCAAACAACCTATGATTAAGTACTTTTTCAGCAATTTGAGTTTTTCCGGTTAATACTCAAAGTTCTTGTAGTAACTACCAGTAGAAATATATAAGAGTCGAAATCTGGTAAATTAACTCACGAGCCATTGCCAAGAATTGATCTTTGCTGTTTGCTCATCAAGAGGAAAACCTAACCAGGGACTTTTGCAACTACTAACTTAGGGTACATCAACATCATGAAACCGTTTCTTTTCGTCACCGACTTAGATAATACCTTTGTAGGGGATGACAACGCCTTAGCAGCACTGACCCAATCACTGACCCAACATCGTCAAGAATATGGTACTAAAATAGTTTATGCCACAGGGCGATCGCCTATTCTTTACCGTGAACTCCAGCAAGAAAAAAATCTCATGACACCGGATGCTTTAATTCTGTCCGTAGGTACAGAAATTTATCTCCATGGTCAGGAGACCCCAGATCAGGGCTGGTCAGAAATCCTCTGTGCTGGGTGGGACAAAGAGCTAGTATTTAAGATTGTCAAGTCTTTTCCTGAGTTGGTGCTGCAACCAGACTCAGAACAACGGGCTTTTAAGGTCAGCTGCTTCCTTCCCGAAGAATTTGCCCCCACCATCTTACCCCAACTAGAGGCGGAGTTGGTTAATTCTCAACTAAATATTAAGTTAGTCTATAGTAGCGGCATTGACCTTGACATTTTGCCCATTAACAGTGATAAAGGTCAAGCAATGCAGTTTCTCCGTCAAAAGTGGAAATTTGCAGCACAAAGAACAGTTGTGTGTGGTGATTCAGGTAATGATATTGCATTATTCGCTGTGGGTGAAGAGAGGGGAATTATCGTCGGGAATGCGCGGGGAGAATTACTCCAGTGGTACAAAGAGTATCCCGCTGACCATCGTTATCTAGCACAAAGTGCTTGTGCCGGTGGAATTATGGAAGGATTAAAATATTTTAGGTTCTTACAATGATTAGCTATCTTAAAGGGATTGTCGCTGGGATTCAAACAGTGGGCGGGGGTCGCTTCATCTTGACTCTTGAGGTTAATGGTTTGGGGTATGATTTACAAATTCCCCACCGGCTATCACAGCAGCTACCAGATTCGGGAGCAGTGGTACAAATCTTTACCCACGTGCAAATTCGGGATGAGGTACCCTTCCTCTACGGCTTTGGTTCCCCCGCAGAACGTGACTTGTTCCGCCACTTGCTCAGTGTCAGCGGTATTGGTGTGGCTTTAGCGATCGCCCTGTTGGACACTTTGGAATTACCAGATTTAGTGCAAGCCATTATTGCTACTAATGTCCAAATGTTAATTCAAACCCCCGGTGTGGGCAAAAAGACCGCAGAACGCCTCTGTTTAGAATTGAAAGCCAAGTTAATTGAGTGGCGCAAATCAGCAGGATTTTTTGTGGCCACCGGTGGACCAGCACCAGGGATTTTAAAAGATGTGCAAATGACTCTTTTCGCCTTGGGATATACTCCCAACGAAGTTAGTCACGCTTTACACGTAGTCAGTGAAGATATTGGACTGACAAAAGATGCTTATGTGGAAGACTGGATTAAACAAGCGATCGCCCATCTAAGCAGTAGTGAGGCAATCAGTCACCAGTTATGATATAATCTTCCCACCCCCTCCCCCTGCACGGGGAGGGGAGTTAAGTAAGTTATCGGTCATCTGTATTTATGTCTCCAGACCCTTACAACTGGATAGAATCATCTTTAGCCACTATTCACAAGGCTAACTGGTATCGTTCAGTCCAAACTATCCAGGGTCGCCCCAGTGCAACTGTGCTGTTGGCGGGGGAAGAGGTGATTAATTTTGCTAGTAATGACTACTTGGGCTTGGCTGGGGATGAACGCTTGAGCCAAGCCGCCATTACTGCGGTGCAACAATGGGGGACTGGTTCCACTGGTTCCCGGTTACTCAGTGGACATAGGGAAATACACAGAGAATTAGAAACGGCGATCGCCTCTTGGAAACAAACAGAAGACGCACTATTATTCAGTTCTGGCTACCTAGCGAATTTAGGTGCGATCGCCGCTGTAGTCGGTAAACGTGATTTAATCTTAT
The DNA here is from genome assembly GCF_028331025.1 of Anabaenopsis arnoldii. Classification (NCBI taxonomy): domain Bacteria; kingdom Bacillati; phylum Cyanobacteriota; class Cyanophyceae; order Nostocales; family Nodulariaceae; genus Anabaenopsis; species Anabaenopsis arnoldii. The sequence goes on from NZ_JAQMUH010000009.1 coordinate 35,080, forward strand.
CAGACCAGTATAATCATTCCAGTCTCAAAAATGGCGCAATTCTCAGCGGTGCCGACTTCAAAGAATATCCCCACTGTGACATTACAGCCTTAAAAACCCAATTAATTCAACACCGCCACAACTACCGCCGCTGCTTGATTATCACCGATAGCGTCTTTAGTATGGATGGTGATTTATGTCCTTTACCAGAATTATTAGATATAGCAGAGCAGTTTAACTCTATGCTCCTAGTAGACGAAGCCCATAGTACTGCAGTACTAGGGAAAACCGGCGCTGGGTGCCTAGAACACTTTAACTGTACAGGGAGAAATTTAATTCAAATTGGCACATTAAGCAAAGCCCTGGGGAGTTTAGGCGGGTATGTCGCCGGAAGCGCCACCCTCATTGACTACTTACGCAATCGCGCCCCTACTTGGATTTATACCACCGCCCTTTCACCCCCAGACACCGCTGCAGCCTTAGCAGCCATTACAATAGTCCAACAAGAACCCCAACGCCTGGCGCAACTGTGGCGGAATGTAGATTATTTAAAACATTTACTATCCGCAAAATTACCACAACTGAAAATACTACCCACAGCATCGGCTATCATATGTATACAGTTACCTAGTGCAGCTGTAGCCCTGAGAGTTGGTCAACAGTTAAAAAGCCAAGGTATTTTTGCGCCCGCAATTCGTCCCCCCACTGTTCCCACCAGTCGGATCAGGATATCTCTCATGGCCAGTCATGAATTAGAACATATAGAAAAATTAGTCTCAGTTTTAATGAGAATATCCGCAGGTTTCTAACCCCCGTCTCCTGTGTAGCATCAAACGCAATTTTTCAACCCAGGGCGATCGCCTTACCATCCCCCCCACAGACACACAGATCCCCGACCTCTTCCATAACCTAGGGACTTATTGAATATTTGCGAGACAAGTCCGGGATCTTTCTTGCACCCCTCCCAGATACCGTCAGAGCGATCTGCTTGGAGCAGCGCTTCGCTATCGCCTTTAACTGCTCTCAAGATAATCAAACACATGATTTTCTAGTCAGATTTATCTGACTTTAGCTATTAGACGGGGGTTTATAACCCCCGGTTCCTCTGGGTAGCGATCGCCTTTAACATCGCCTTACCATCCCCTCCCACAGACACACAGATCCCCGACTTCTAGCTAAATTATCCTAGACTATCTGTGATGATGTGAGAAGTCGGGGATCTTGCACCTACAGTGAGTTTAAAAGCGTAATTGCATCTTGATAATCAGCGGTACGACCTTGAGTGAGGTATAATTGCGCTGCTCTTTGGAAGTTTTCCCTGGCTTTGTTGATATCTCCTAGGTCACGGTAAACAACACCGCGATTGGTGTAAGCTAGAGCATCATTAGGATTAATCCCAATAGCTTGGGTGTAATCAGCCAATGCTAAATCCCATTTCTGCTGGTTATAGTAAACACCACCGCGATTGATGTAAGCATTAGCATAATTAGGATTAATCCCAATAGCTTTGTTAAAATCAGCCAATGCTAAATCCCATTTCTGCAGGTTATGGTAAACAATACCGCGATTGTAGTAAGCTTGAGCATCATTAGGATTAATCCCAATAGCTTGGGTGTAATCAGCCAATGCTAAATCCCATTTCTGCTGGTTATAGTAAACAATACCGCGATTGTAGTAAGCTAGAGCATAATTAGGATTAATCCCAATAGCTTGGGTGAAATCAGCCAATGCTAAATCCCATTTCTGCAGCTTATAGTAAACACCACCGCGATTGGTGTAAGCTAGAGCTAAATTAGGATTAATCCCAATAGCTTGGTTATAATCAGCCAATGCTAAATCCCATTTCTGCAGGTCAGCGTAAACATTACCGCGATTG
>NZ_JAQMUH010000145.1:0-2989 GCF_028331025.1 Anabaenopsis arnoldii
CATGGGAGCGGTTATCCCTTAGTAGACTTGCACGCCTTAGCCAGACGCGATATTTCTCAAGTTAAGATTTACAAGAAAGACTACCGCTATCATTGCTTGGTTTTCGCGTTGGCAATAGTCTTAATTCAATACTTGATATCCTAGGATTATATATCAAGTGGGCGATGTTCTTAACTCACTTATGTCAATGCTTATCAACATAAGTATAGTTTTGTCTATAAAACATTCAGCTTAGGACTAGCTCACCGAAACCAGAAAGTTTTGATTGATTGTTATTTGTAAATCCGTATCTGGGACGATGGAAATTAACTCAACGCTATTTCTGCCAAAGAACAGCCCAATCAAACCGCCGATAGCCGCACCACCTAGCACTTCTTCTGTAGCGATAGCGCCATCCCCTGTGACCGCAGACACCGCCGCCGCCGCACCAGCACCTAAGACACTATTACGGATAATCGTACTGGTGTTAATACCCTTTCTAATAGTTTCAGTTTTAGTAATTACTTCTGAAGAAGCGTTAATTTTATACTCCTCACCTGTGGTCAAAACTAACTTCTCCGCCACGAATTGAGAACCCCCTTGAGCAGGTTGGAGTTTACCCAAAACTTGACTACCAGCCGGAATGATTACAGTTCCTTGTCGGGTAATTACATTTTGATATACTGTCAGAGTCAAAGGTGCTGTTTCATCTTTGGTGACGAGAATTTTTTGCCCCTGAGCATACTTCACAGGAATCACAGTCCCTTGGGGAATAGTCACAGATATCGGTGTGGGGGTGGTAGGCTCAACAGCGACAATATAGGGAGAAATAATTGCAGAGGCTTGATTAGAACTAACCAACGCCTGATAGATAAAAGCCGCTACCTGTGCGCGGGTGGCGGTTGCAGTTGGATTCAGCAACTCAACGTTAGGATAGTTCACCACAATTCGCCGCTCAGTAGCTGCAGCGATGGGACTACGCGCCCAGTCAGCAATATTAAAGCTGTCGTTGAAAATTTGCAAAGTAGTTTGAGTATTAATACTCGGAGAATAATTTAACCCGTTGGCTAAAGCCACCAAAACCTGTTGGCGCGGGATCTTCTGGTTAGGCTCGAAGCGATTACCGGGATACCCTGTTAAGAAACCGATGGTATAGGCTTGTCGAATGGCATTAGATGCCCAAAAATTACTAGGAACATCCACAAAATTGATTGCTTGCCGTTGTGGTCCTTTTAGGAACGCATTGTTAATCATCGCGGCAAATTGAGCGCGGGTTACTGCTTCTTCGGGGCGAAACCTACCATCAGGAAACCCAGCAATTACACCTCGCCTAGATAACTCTTGGATGAACTGTGCCGCCCAATAGTTAGATGGAACATCGGAAAATCTCGTTTGAGCTAATGATGGTGTGGTTGTGATTAAGGGTGCTACAGTACCTAATATGAAGCTTACGGCTAAAATTACTGGGGTTCCACATTGCCAAGGATTTAAATTCAACATTGCTTTTTAATGCCCTAAATTTCAGTTTTTCTCCTAGGTATTCAGACAATTTGCGTCATTAAAAGTTCCTGAAATGTTGATTTTTAATCCTGACAATATTAACTATCATTTGTTCTTTAGGGAATAGGGAATAGGGAATTGGTGTTTACTTCATGAGCCTGAAAAAGGCTTTATAGCAGCTAAAAATAAAGCGATCGCCTGCCATATATATTTGCACTGGCCATCGCTCATGGGAAATAATTAAACTCACAGATCAAATATAGTCAATCTGATTACAGGTTTATGACTAAATTGGAATTAAGTCCCAGCCTCAAATCTTGTTCGGGTCTTAAAACGAATGCTTCAACTTGTTGTTTCCGCAGCAATACACTAGCTAAAGCACCAGCAGCAGCACCTCCGAGAGGTTCTAAAACTTCAACTCTGCGGTTTCCTGTAATTAGTGAAATTGCAGTAGCTGCACCAGCCCCAATAGCAGCATCTGTTAATACTTTACTGCTATCATTTTTATTAATTGTTTCAGTTCTGGTAATTATCTGAGAGGAAGCATTAATTAATTGGCGACGGCCATCAGTAAAGACTAACTCCCTGGCCACGAACCTCACACCCCTAATATTGTCATTGTTTCTGCTTCTGTTATCGAAATATACGGGTTCTAGCTGTCCTACAACTTCAGTGTTTCTGGGAATTAAGATATTTCTGCGATTATCGATGATGTCATTTGATATTTTCAATGTCAGGTTCAATGTTTCCCCACGAACCACAACAACTCTTTCTTTTTCGTGTGTGACGGGAAGACTCACGTTAGCGTTAGCGGGAATTGTCACTGTTCTGGTTTGCCCAATAGTATACTGGGCATTAGCAGGAGTAAAGGCCATCATCGGAGTAACAGTACTAGTAATTGCCATTGCTACGAGTGCAGCGGTGTGATATTTCCATTGGTGAAGAGTATTCATAATATGCTTGTGCTTAATGTGTGTGCTGTATGATCTGACGGGCTATTGATTATGATTGTTTCTGGTTGGTGCGATTCGTTCTTCCTAAATGAGTAGAAATGCTCAGGGACGGAAGGTAAGACTGGGTAAAAAACCAGACTCTTATAACTGTGTGTTCATGTGGGTGAGAATCCCACCCCCTAGGTGCAAGGGTGACAGCATCTTCCTTACGGTAGCGACTAGCCATCAATCCGTAGAGCACCGAAGAAAAGGCGTTCTTACTGGTAGCCCAAACTGGTACACGTCGAGCAAAGTACCCATGAGTAGTCAACAAAGATGTGTTAGAAGCGTCGTTAAACAAAACCAGCCAAATCAGGCTGATAGGCTGGAACCAAAAAAGGTAAAGGATAAGGAAACGGCTACTCGTCCTTAGTCCGTTATGCACTTCCAACAAACCCGGCGTAAAACATCACTCTAAAGGTACACAGAATGGACACATGGAACGAAGTAACCCCCTTGTTAGCTCTTTTAGAAGGTCGAATCTAAAAGTAGGTGCTAACCGGATGCTGCAAGTGGGA
>NZ_JAQMUH010000146.1:0-29271 GCF_028331025.1 Anabaenopsis arnoldii
GATAGCGGTAGTCTTTCTTGTAAATCTTAAGAGAAATATCGCGTCTGGCTAAGGCGTGCAAGTCTACTAAGGGATAACCGCTCCCATGCTCCCGTTGAAGTAGAAAGTAAAGTCTAGCTTTGTCTAGGTTTTATCTAGCAGCAGAATAACCACAGAAGTTATTAATGGAGTATCTACTCATCCCCTGACTTCCCCTATCTGGACAAGTTGTAGACAACTTGCGCTAAAACCATCTATACTTGAGCGTTCACTTTAACCATGAGGAGGGAATTATTGCTGAATCACTGAATCTAACCGTGAGCCTGAGAGGCACTCGCGAAGTCCGGGATAACTGTCAGCTATTCCGCCTCACAGGTTTGTTAGACGCATTTTCTGAGCCGACGTTTCGCAAAGTACTGGGCACTAAAATTGATGATGGTCCAAAGCACATTATTCTGGATCTCTCACAAATTGACTTTGTTGATAGCTCCGGTTTGGGCGCTCTGGTGCAACTGGCTAAACAAGCTCAAACCGCCGGCGGTACTTTGCAAATTGTGACAAATGCCCGAGTAACTCAAACGGTCAAGCTGGTTCGCTTGGAAAAGTTTCTAGCCCTGCAAACTTCAGTTGATACGGCTTTAGAAAACATCAAGTAATCTTGATCGCTTTATAGAGTCCGGGGAAATGCCGATATCGTCGATTTGATGCGGAGTAAGACCGAAAAATCCCAAGCTAGAAAGGTGTCTGTCGATGAAACCGGCAGCCTACACTTACCTACAGGAGAGTGTGGGTAATTTACCGAAGCTCAAACATAACCTCTCTCCTGGTGAGAGAGGTTTAAAAATTAGCTAAAACAGCAAGAAGCCTCTGGGCTACCGTCAGGAAGGCGATCGCACTCAGTTACACAGGAGTTGACGACACCCCTGTGAACTAATGCCGGAAGCCAGATCACAGGATATGGAGGAAATGAGCAAAATATTTTGTTTGCGCCCATAAATTTGATAGAATAAGTCGGGTAGACCTCACCCCCATCGGTGTCTGAGCAGCCTCTGTCCACTAGCATTGCGATTATTGGTAAGCGACTGTATTCCACACAGTAGAAGTCAGTAGGCACATCTTGATTAATATTAAGTCGTCTCCGGGGTGGTCATCAGCTCGCGAAGAAGCCAGCATATCATCGGTGGGCCGTGAAATTTGTAGGAAGGTAAGAAATTTACATTCGGCAGTAGGGCATTAAGTGGACTTAAAACAAAGCCCATCGCCACCCAGTCTATGGGAGGCCTAGCCATAGCAATAGCTGGATTGGGTGAGAAGCCTACACTCAATTTCTCAAAGAAATTCAGTTAGGGGAGTATGTCACTGGGTGTCAACCTTGGAAGACATGACAGGTGGTATCGTCACTTTGAGATGCCTAATAATAGCCCAATAGTTTGATAAAATACATTAATACTCAAAATCAAGTGTCGATCAAAAAGGTTACAATTAGTCGGTAATATTTGACAGTCTCTTTTATGTTCGGTGTACCAACATGGCTGGCTTCAGAAGTCATCAATCTATGAAAGCTCTGTTGAAGATGCCTGCTAACTATAGCCCGTTGAGGAATGATGAATTTGTGACATCACAGGGACAAGAGCTATTAGAAGGGAAAAATGAACCCCCCCCGCCCAGTTCGTCTTGGCATCAAGCACTGTTGGCTACCACCGGGACACTACCTGTGCTTTCTCAGTCACAAATACAACAAATGTCGCCTTTGGCCTTGGCCTATATAGGTGATGCAATTTATGAATTGTATGTTAGGATGTTCTATCTGTTGCCAGTGCAACAGACCAAAACCTACCACTGTTTGGTGGTAGCACAGGTAAGAGCTGAAACACAAGCGCTACATTTGCGATCGCTGACTCCGCATCTGAGTCCAGCCGAATTAGAAATCGTCCGTCGAGGCCGTAATGCTGCTTCAGGACGGACTAAGCGGGTTGAACCCCAAATTTATCAACAAGCAACAAGTTTAGAAACTTTAATTGGCTACCTTTATCTTACGGATTTCCCCCGATTAACCGAATTGTTGCAAAAACTCCATCTAGAGAAATAGTCAGCGACTCAGTCTCAAGATAGGAAAGTCAGCACTTGGGGTTGACTAAATTCAAAGAACCCCAATCTCCCACTCATAAACTATACCCAAAACTTATATGGCTAACAAACCCAGGAAAGTCCAGACTCCTAGCGAAGCGAATCGCATCAAACCTATAAAATTAAAGGGGAAGCGTGTTATTACTAGTTCAGTGCGCAGTCCCCGCCTGAGTGACAGGGATAAAAAACCTGTCTCCAGAAGCACAAGCCAACATCCCATTAATACCCATTCATCCCCAGTAGCACAATCGCCAGAAAATAGTGATCTCATCTACGGTCGCCATCCAGTTTTGACTGCTTTGGAAAGTGAACGGGGACTGAACCGCATCTGGATTACTACTCGTTTACGTTACGACCACCGCTTTCATCATTTGCTCTTGCAAGCGAAGGAAAATGGCACAGTCATTGATGAAGTAGAGCCAAGACGCTTAGACCAAATCACCGATCAGGCCAATCACCAAGGTATTGCGGCGCAAGTAGCCCCCCACGCATATATTGAGTTACCTGATTTAATTGCACAAGCGAAATCTGTAACGGATCCTGTAATTGTCGTGGCTGAGGGAATTACTGACCCCCATAATTTGGGAGCAATTATTCGCACAGCCGAAGCCATAGGCGCTCAGGGTTTGGTGATCCCTCAAAGAAGGGCATCAGGAATTACTTCTACTGTGGTCAAAGTGGCCGCAGGTGCTTTAGAAAACTTTTCTGTAGCTAGAGTAGTTAATCTCAGTCGTGCCTTAGAAGAATTAAAAGAGGCGGGATTCTGGATTTATGGTACTGCTAGCACAGCCAGTGAACCCCTGCATACAGTTAAATTTACTGGACCTATCGTTTTAGTTATTGGTTCGGAAGGCGAAGGGCTGAGTATGCTCACGCAGCGCTCCTGCGATGTCTTGGTTTCAATACCCCTTTTAGGCAAAACCCCTAGTCTCAACGCCTCAGTAGCCGCTGGTATGGCGCTTTACGAAATCTATCGCCAAAGGTCATTAAACACTTTGTACCTAGATAAATTACAAAAACCCCTTTAAAAAAAAAGGGGTAAGTTTCCACCCATAGGAATGCTAGATGGGGATAAAAGCCAGGTGATAACGAAAATAGATGGGACTGATGCAAACGCAGGTTGATGAGAGAGTCAGGTGTTCATAGAGTCACAAATAGCTTCTCTTCATCTGGACTTTTACTACAATATATGTAGAATATTAACATAATGTAAAAGCAAGATCAGTACCATATCCTTTCCTTTAATATTCAGTACCACATTGATAAATCGGCTACAACTATGCAAACAATTTGGAATAACCTGAAGGAATCATTAACTAATCAGTTCCACAACATGGGTCTAGCCTGGTGGGTGGAAATTGTGACGCAAAATCCCCGGTGTACCTACTACTTCGGTCCATTTTTGAATTCTGCTGATGCTAAAGTGGCAATCAAGGGCTATGTAGAAGATTTGGAGGTTGAAGGGGCACAAGGAATACTTGTGAATGTCAAGCGGTGTAAACCCGGTACTTTAACAATTGCTGAAGACTTGGGGGAAAGGATTGACCGCAAAGTAAAGCCTGTCTTTAGCGGTCAGATATAATCAAAATTCAAGGGCTATCATGGTTCTCAGTCGGTTCCTCTGGGAACTATGCTTTTGGTATTTGAGCTATTCCTAAGCTGACAATTTTATAAACAAACCTATACTTATATAGACAAAAGTTAATTTCTCTTGAGTTAAAAAATCAACTACCTGATATATAATCGTCAGATATGAACTATTGAATTAAGACCATTGCCGACGGGCAAACCAAGCAATGATAGTGGTAGTCTAGTTTTGTCTAGGTTTGATATAGCAGATTCGGATTCGACAACGCCGGAATTTGTGTCTTTCGGTATATGACTTGCATGGTGAAAAATCTAAAATAGAATTATGGCAAGAATCCTAATTATTACTTGTAATCACAGATAAACGTAGTTGTAGAGCCATTGTCAAAGATGGAATGCCTTCCCATGAGGAATACATCTAAGTTTATCTGTGGTTTTTTCATGAGAATAATAGCGAATCGCGATCGCACAGCGGTGATTAATCAGCAGACCGGCGATACTGGGTTAATTTCCGGTCGGAAAACCTTCCAGGGGATCTTTGGGGAAGGTGTGAAAGTGTTTAACCCCATTAGTGGATGTTTACACGTCCCCAGATGTGACCATAGTGTAGTACAACAATTTGCCTTTTAGACTTGCTGAGGAATTATAAAAAGATAACTCTTGGTAATTATTCTAAGATATCCTTAGATAAGTGAGAGAATTGCCAAATAAATTAAGCATGAAGCTGGCAGAACGAGTAAGTAAGGTGACCCCTTCTTTGACCTTAGCGATCGCAGCTAAAGCTAAGGCCATGAAGGCTGAAGGAATAGACGTTTGTAGTTTCAGCGCTGGTGAACCAGATTTTGACACTCCGGCCCACATCAAAGCCGCAGCAGCCAAAGCCTTGGATTCAGGTAAAACCAAGTATGGCCCAGCAGCTGGAGAACCAAAGTTAAGGGAAGCGATCGCCCAGAAGCTGAAAACCGACAACGGTCTGAATTATCAGTCGGAGAATGTGATTGTCACCAACGGTGGTAAACATTCTTTATTTAACCTGATGTTAGCCCTGATTAATCCGGGGGATGAGGTAATATTCGGTGCCCCCTATTGGCTAAGTTATCCAGAAATGGTAACCTTGACTGGTGGGAAGTCAGTAATTCTCACCACAGATGCGACGACGGATTATAAAGTTACCCCTGAACAACTACGTCAAGCAATTACACCCAAAACTAAGTTATTTATTCTTAACTCTCCATCTAATCCTACTGGGATGGTCTACACCCCAGATGAGATTAAAGCACTGGCCCAAGTGATAGTGGATGCAGATATTTATGTAGTGTCTGATGAGATTTACGAAAAGATTCTCTACGACGGCGCAGAACATATCAGCATTGGTTCCCTAGGGGAAGCCATCTTTGAGCGCACCTTGATTAGTAACGGGTTTGCTAAAGCTTATTCTATGACTGGTTGGCGACTGGGTTATTTAGCAGGACCTGTGGAGATTATTCGATCTGCTATTTCTATTCAGGGACATAGTACATCTAATGTGTGTACTTTTGCTCAATATGGAGGGATCGCAGCTTTAGAAAGCTCTCAAGACTGTGTAGAATCCATGCGCCAAGCATTCGCCCAGCGGCGACAGGTAATGTTGGACAGACTCAACGCTATTCCGGGATTGAGTTGTAGTAAACCAGACGGTGCTTTTTACTTGTTTCCTGATATCAGTAAAACAGGTCTTAACTCCCTGGAATTCTCTAACGCCCTCTTAGAAACACAGCAAGTGGCTGTCATTCCAGGTATTGCCTTTGGTGCTGATCAAAACATTCGTTTGTCCTACGCCACGGATATGGACACGATCCAAAAAGGAATGGACAGGTTGGAGAAATTTGTGAGTTCCCTGGTTTAATCAACCGTATAACCTTACTCCTCAGTCTACCTCACAAGTTTGGCGGGAGTAAGGTCAAAAATTGACATATAATTTAGGCTATTTTAAATACTGGCGCTACCTCAAATCAATTAATTTGAAGTCTTATAAATTACCAGTAAATCTTAACCCTGAACCACCTAAAGCAACTTGTTAACAGCAGCAGTAAACTCTTCATAAGGGGAAACTCCCACAATAGTTTCTGCTAACTCACCATCCTTGAACATTAAAACTGCTGGAATGCTACGCAGACCAAACCTTTTAAAAATTGGCTTGTTATTGTCAACATCTACCTTTACCACCTGAAGGCGACCCTGATATTCCTCAGCGAGTTGTTCCATTAAGGGAGCGATAATACGACAAGGACCGCACCAAGTAGCAGTGAAATCAACAACAACAACTTTTTCAGTACCTAAAAGAGTATCAAATTCACTACCTTCAACATAAGCAACTGTATCAGTGGACATTAATTAAAGTCTCCTATTAAAACTGAGAGTAAAAACGTAACTGTAAAAACTATACTACTTTGTTGCGAGTCAAGAAACCATCATCTATGACTGGCTTTCTATTTTCATATATGAAACAAAATCAAAAGACTATAACTTACTCACAGGTAATACATCTAAGTCATATAATTGACATAGACATTCCCCAATGGCCAGGTGATCCCCCAGTGGAATTTACCACCGTCGCCAACATCCCAGAGGATGGCTATTACCTACGGCGTTTCACCATAGGAGAACACAGTGCTACTCACATTAATGCACCCAAAAGTTTTTATCCTCATAGTGTGGGAATTGACCAATACCCCGCTGAGTCCCTAGTGTTACCTGCGGTAGTTATCCACATCTGCGCAGATGCAAAGTTAAATCCTGATTACGCCTTGACTGTTGCTGATGTTTTGGCTTGGGAGAAAAAAAATGGTGAAATTCCTCCTGGTAGTTTAGTATTGCTTCATACTGGCTGGGAAAATAAATGGTTAGATAAAAAGCAATTTTTTAACCAAGATCCTCAAGGAAATATGCACTTTCCCGGTTTTAGCTATGATGCAACTGAGTTTCTGTTAGAACAAAGACAAATTGCTGGTTTAGGAACTGATACCCATGGGGTAGACCCTGGACAAGATAACAGCTTTAATATTAACCGTCTGGTATTGGCACAGCAGAGGATTATTTTGGAAAATCTCACCAACTTACAGCACTTACCACCAAAGGGTACTACTTTAATCATTGGTGTGTTGAGGTTGCGGGATGGTTCGGGTTCTCCTGTGGGGGTGTTAGCTTTAGTCCCATAGAATGGGAATTCGTGGTTTTTACTTCTATGACCTGAATGGTCATAATTTAGAACCTGTAAATAAAACTGCAGGAGCAGTCCAGATTGATTAATCTCGACTACTCCTGCTACACCCCTTGCACAATCAAAAGATACCACTTTGAAAACCGGTATGTGTGCCAAATTGCCAAATAACCGTGTTTTCCCCATGCATTACCTGGGTGAAACACTGGGTTTATTTGTGATTTCTGAAGATGTTGGCTTTCCTTGGTCATATTTTCTCACATAGCTAGAGCGATCGCCTTGAGGACTTAGACATCGATAATGGCATCAGCAATGGTTTTTTGTAACTGAGATGGCACTACCCCCCATGAATTTGGTTAAGGATGCTTGGGGGTCGATGTCGATGAGGAGAACGCAGTGCATTTCAACCTCTGTGGTGCTGTAGTGGTTCTCAAGGATGCAGGTGATAGGCGTAACCCGGATTTCTCACTACTCCTCAATTACTTTAGTCCTTGTGCGGAGTTTTGCTTTGAAGTGTGATTTTTAAAGAATTATGGGACACTCCTAACTGGATAATAAAGTTGTGTTAGGGTGTGAGAAATGATTCCAGAATTTGACGTAAATGGTAATTTACCATCAGGGGTGCATTGGGCAGAATGGTCGGACTTTTTAGAAATATTTGGGACAAATTTGATTAGACAGCGCATGATAGACGGTCTTGAACTGGCAATGACGCAACTAAAAGCAGCAGGCTGTAGAACTATTTATATTGATGGTAGTTTCGTTACCAGTAAACCACAACCAGGAGACTTTGATGCCTGTTGGGAGGATAATGGAGTTGATATAAACTACCTAGAATTGATTGCTCCTAGTTTATTTAATTTTGCGCTGCGGCGTGCCGAACAAAAAATTAAGTACAAGGGTGAAATTTTTCCGTCAAATTATCCAGCTAATGATTCCGGTACAGCCTACATAGATTTTTTTCAATTTGATACCAGGACGAATACGCGCAAAGGAATTATTGCTATAGATTTACAAAGGTGGAAACCATGATGATCAAAAATGAGCAACAGTATCAAAATTCCTTAGCTTGGTTGCAACGCTTTGAACAGTCTATAGCGGAATTGGATGACAATGAACAATTGAAGGCAGAACCAAAACGGTGGAAACTTCACAGAGATTCATATCAGAGTCAAGTTGACGAGTTAAAGTCAGAAATCACCGAATACGAAAGACTGATTAATTGCGACACCAGTAAACCTTTAAAAATTCAAGTTGATTCTTTAAATAAACTGCCAGATGCTTTAATTAAAGTTCGGTTAGCAGCCAAAATTACTCAGCGAGAACTTGCTGATAGATTAGGAATTGCTGAACAAAGAGTCAAGGAATATGAGGATACAGATTATCAATGTGCCAGTTTTGTAGAAATTCTCGAAGTCAGCACCGCTTTGGGTGTCGAATTTGAAACGGCAACTGTGCAAGTAGATTTTGCGCAAATAGAAGCAGTTAAAAAAAGCGTGGATAAATGGCGCAAAGAAAAAATGAATATTAAAACTAAAGCCTCATAAGTATGGTTGACATTTTAATTAATAAGTTCAAAATTATATGATGGGGAATTAGTAGCACCTGAACAGAAAACCGATATAAGCAGCATTTTGGTCGCAATGCTAGTTTATTAATAGACGTTTCGACACCTGAATCTCAAAACACAATTATGCGTCCCCCGGTGTTGACGGTGGTGGTCTACCGGAAGATTCCTGATTGTCCTCGGAAGCGGATGCTGTTTCTGAAGCGAGTTTTTCTATTTCTTGTAGAAGTTCTTGCGTCTTCTGCTCGGCTCTTTTGCGAGCTTCTGGTGACATTTTCGCTTGAAGTATTTTAAAAGATTTAGCCATTAGAGTTCATCCCGCTATTTCAAAGTAAGCAGATGAGATGCATACTGCGCCTCTGCTACAGGAATATTCTTCTCGTACCACCGATTATCTCCAGTCTTATCTCCACCAACAAGGAGAATGGCAGTACGGTTGGGGTCAAAAGCATAAAGTACGCGAAAAGGACGACCTGTGTGCTGAATACGCAATTCGCGCAGGCGAGAAACCTGAGAACCATTGATTTTAGAGCTATAGGGGTGGGGAAGTATCGGACCCATCTTTTCAAGTAAACCGACTACGGCTTTAACGTCGATTTGTTCCTCCTCGCTCAAAGTATCCCACCACGCACCAAATTTGTCAGTATACTCTATGCACCATTCCGTTGTTTGTTCCGTAGTGGGGAAGGAGCATCGTACCTGAGAATACTTTTTAGTTTTCTTAAAACTTGCGTTTTGACCCCGGTTCTTGAGTTGGCTGCGATTTACCATGTTTCCTCCCTTGTTTACATTCAGACACACGAATCCTATGGATTCCGATTCTTATGTGTTGAACAAAATGGGAGAAATCAACTAAGTCATCGCCGCACTAAGCCTCGATAAACAACTCAACGAACTACTTGTTTGCCAGTCACAAGCACAACTGGGGTTGTAACTTGACTAGACAAATATGGGTTAACACAACAAATGTAACATTGCCTTGTTGTCAATGTCAATATAACGCCTATCAATGACTTTGCTCATTTTTAAATTTTTATACGTTCTGTGTTCTGTGAATATTATTGGCACTGGGACAAAGGGTTTTATCGCTCTTGATTTTATTCGTGAAGCACCATCGGCCTATGATGCAATTTCTAGCGCCATAAATGATGTCAGAAAGGCTATTCCACAAGCGGAGATTATGGAGGTATCACCCAATTTTGTTGGTGTAACAGATGTCGCGAAGCTTTTGGGATGCTCTCGACAAAATCAGGACTTACTATCAAAAAGCATTTCAGACCCTCCCCTGCTATCTACCTATCCATTACCCGGATCTTTCTTAACATTCGTGAGAGCGATCGCTCGCAAACCCCCAAACCTTAATCCTCCGTTGATGATTCTCAAGAAAATAAGGGTTTTATCAAGAAGAATAAGGTACATTTTGTCAAGAGTAGGGAAATTTTCAAGCGTTGAAACCGTGTCCACATAAATGTTCCAAGATTGTTAAGAAAAATGTGGGTAATGAATAGCCTTACAAGGGGAGGGTGAGGGTGGGGTAAAATAATATTCGATAGTAGGAGCGAAACCGAAATCAATATGTTCCCTGAGCGAAGTCGAAGGGAACAATAATAAGGGCGAGGAAGTGAGGTTAAGAGAACCGCAAGAGATTTTAGAGATTATTGGGGGGATAGTGGTTTCGACTTCGCTCAACCACCGAAATCAATACAGACCACATATCGACTTCACCCTTGCGACCACCGGGTTTGGGTTGTGGAATCATGTCGCTGAGAAATTCATAAAGCTCAATACTACGGACTGCTGACAGAAGTGAGGGGGAAAATCTGATGGTCTAAGAGGATGTTTGGAAAGTCAAGAAAAGCTCAAGTAACGATATTCTGTCAGTAGATAAAAACGCGACAGAGTTACTTGAGCCATGTCTAAATCATACCCAACAGACTTGACCGATGAACAGTGGGAATTGCTATCAGTGCTGATACCCCCAATAAATTTGGGGTGTCGTCCCCGTCGGGTTGACCTACGCGCTGTGATTAGTGCCATATTTTATGTTCTCTGTGCGGGTTGTCCATGGCGGATGTTGCCAAATGACTTCCCAAAATGGCAAACGGTATAATATTGGTGCTGATTTGGGTTGATGCTGGGTATCAAGGTGAACGCTTTATGAGATGGGTGATGGATACGTATCACTGGGTTTTGGAGGTTATACGTCGTCCGGTTAATACTAAAGGCTTTGTTCTGTTACCAAAGCGTTGGGTTGTCGAGCGTAGTTTTGGTTGGTTTATATGCTGTGGTTTTTTGTAAAATGGACGGAGTAAGTTGTCAGTTGACAATTCACTCTGTAGGAATTAAGATTATAGTGTCTATTAAGTAATGGCAAATAAACACCCCCATAAAGAGATACGAGCAGCGTTGAATTATGCTGTTGAGCAAGGCTGGAAAGTTGAAGAAGGTGGCTCTCATGCTTGGGGTAAAATCTATTGCCCTTACAAAGATTCTGAATGTAGATGTGGGGAATTTTGCATTACTAGTATTTGGAGTACCCCTAGAAATCCTACTAACCATGCAAAGCAGATTCGTCGAGTAGTGGATAAGTGTATTTATCAACAAGAAAAGAAATGATTACTTCTGAGGAAAGGGTAATATTAGATGCGAGAATATGAATTTACTCTGAAATTCAAACTGCCAAATCCTATGACTGATACTGGTATGTTTGTCGATGCCCTTTATGAATCGGGCTGTGATGATGCTATTATTGGCACTGGGACAAAGGGTTTTATCGCTCTTGATTTTATTCGTGAAGCACCATCGGCCTATGATGCAATTTCTAGCGCCATAAATAATGTCAGAAAGGCTATTCCACAAGCGGAGATTATGGATGCATCACCAAATTTTGTTGGTGTAACAGATGTCGCGAAGCTTTTGGGATGCTCTCGACAAAATATTCAAAAGTTACTATCAAAAAGCATTTCAGACCCTCCCCCTGCTATCTACGGAGGGTCGCAGTCTGTCTGGTATCTCCTTGATATCCTTACCTGGTTGATTGAACACAAGAACTATCACATCGACGAATCTTTGGTAGAAATTGCTAAAACCACTAAGAGTTTAAATCTTGTCAAACAGTTGCAAATGCTCGACTCTGACACGCACAGAAAATTTCAGGATCTTGTTTGTGCTAAGAAATAAATATTTAGCCTTGTCAATTCATAAACAAGGTATCAATGTGTAACTCATATCTTCTTTTCCTCCTGGGTGCGAAAAAAAGGGAGGAGCAAAACAAACGCCCATCCCCCAAAAATCAACTAGTTAATTAAGATTAGGTTCCAGACTGCCAAGAATTGATATACTCAACTTGCCCAGGAGTTAAGCTATCAATGTAAATACCCATAGCTTGCAACTTCAAACGAGCAATTTCTTGATCAACTTCTACAGGAATAGAGTGTAACCCAGGCTCTAATTTACCTTGATTCTTCACCAGGTATTCACAAGCTAAGGCTTGGTTAGCAAAACTCATGTCCATAACGGCGCTGGGGTGTCCTTCCGCAGCGGCGAGGTTAACTAAACGACCTTCACCTAAGACAATTACAGATTTACCACTGTTGAGTATGTACTGTTGGGTGAAGGGACGGACTGTTTTAATTTCTTTGGCTTGACCGGCTAAATATTTGAGGTCAATTTCAATATCAAAGTGACCGGAGTTACAAACGATCGCACCATCTTTCATGATATCGAAATGTTCGCCTCGAACCACGTGTTTATTACCGGTGACAGTAATAAATAAATCGCCTTCGGGCGCTGCTTCGGACATGGGTAATACCCGGAAACCATCCATAACCGCTTCAATGGCTTTGATGGGGTCAATTTCGGTAACAATGACGTTAGCGCCTAAACCACGGGCCCGTAAAGCAGTACCTTTACCACACCAGCCATAACCAGCAACTACGATGGTTTTACCAGCTAATAAGATATTTGTCGCCCGGATAATACCATCTAGGGTTGATTGACCTGTACCATAGCGATTATCGAAGAAGTGCTTGGTGTCAGCGTCGTTAACATTCATGGCGGGGAATGTGAGAACGCCATCGTTGAACATGGCGCGTAACCGCACGATTCCGGTGGTGGTTTCTTCGGTTGTCCCAATTAAATCGCCAATTTGGTGTTGACGGTGTTGCACTAAATCGGCTACTACATCACTACCGTCATCAATGATAATGTTGGGGCGATGATCTAAGGCGATTTGCACATGGCGGTTATAGGTCGCTGCGTCTTCGCCTTTAATGGCAAATACTGGAATTTCGTAATCGGTGACTAAGCAAGCTGCTACGTCATCTTGAGTTGATAAGGGGTTACTGGCGATTAAAACTGCATCAGCACCGCCAGCTTTGAGGGCGATCGCTAAATGTGCTGTTTCTGTGGTCACGTGGGCGCAAGCTACAAGGCGTAAACCAGCAAAGGGCTTTTCTTGCTCAAAGCGATCGCGTATCTGCTTTAATACTGGCATTTCCCGGCCAGCCCAGTCAATACGCTGTCTTCCCAAGGGAGCTAGGGCGAGGTCTTTAACCTCGTGCTTTAGTCGGGGAGAAGTTGCAGTCATTAAAAATTTCCTCAGAAAAATCAAAAAAGTTACGTAAAAATCACGTACCTTACTAGGGTATTGTACAGCTGATGATTTTGGCTTGTATTCACCAACAACCTTGTTAATTGTACTTTGTTCTAGGTTGACATTGCATGGTTTTCAGGTTAACCTCATCCCTAATTTTTGTGAGGAGTGGATCAAGATCATCTGTTACTTTAGGGAGGTATTTGAGTGCGCTTTCAAATTTTGGCGATCGCCAAGCAAGTCCTATGGTCAAATTTTGGTAATTTTGAGCATAAACAGACACTTTTAGGCGAAGGTCGCCTTAGTAATACCAGCAGTGCTGCCAAGTACAAATCAGGTAACAAGTTATCTCATCCAGCCTCTCTCACACCTAGAAAGGGGGTATCCTCCAAAAGGATTTTAGCTAGAGGTATGATAGTGACCATTGCCAGTTCAATGGCGATCGCTGTTGTTTCTATACCAAAAGCCTCCGCTCAACTCCCCATTTTGCCTTTTCTACAATCTCCCAGTACAATCGGTAGTGATGCAGATAATAGAATTGTGTCTGGCTGGATTTATCTAGATGGTTACCCAGTATTTCAAATAGCAGCAACCAGAACGAATTTTCCGGAGCGTTCCCGGAATATACAACAAAATCTCAATCAAATCCGCCAAAATTACCTAAGTTCCTCTGAACGAAATATTAACATTGAGACCGAGATACTGAATAACTCACCAGTAATTTATGTCAATGGTCAATACCTGATGACTGTGACAATGGAAGATGCCAGACTACGAAGAGAAGAACCATCTGTATCCGCAGTTCAAATTACCGAAGAGTTAAAAAAAGCCTTGCAACGAGCAGGTAAAGAGCGCACAACTGAAATTTTAATCGATCAAGGTAAGGTTACAGTTGGGGTGGGAGTGTTAATGATTGCGTTGAGTGGGGGAGTCTATTACCTTCAACGCCGTTTAAAAGAACATTCGCAACACCCCATCCTACCCATAGCAGATAATGCTCAACAGCTAACCACCCAACTACATGAACAGCAAGATCGAGATATTCAAGAAGTTAAAACCAGACTGTTTCAATTAACTCAAACCGGGATTTGGTCTGGTGGATTTCTGTTCATATTGGGTCTATTTCCTTATACCAGAGTATTTCAGGTAGGTATCATTACAGCTGCTCAAATTCCTATAGCATTGGTCGTGATCATAGTAGGAGTTTATGTCGCCACCCGGTTCACCTATGCGCTGATTGACCGGTTGACCTCGACTTTGATCAGCACTGGTGTTTTATTAAATACAGAAGCTTCCAGACGGATGGAACTACGAGTTTCTACATTTTCCGGTGTGACTAAAAGCATTATCACTGGAATTTGGTTAGTGGTCGGCATCTTACTATCTCTGCTGTCCTTGGGTATAGATATTGTTCCCCTGCTAGCAGGTGCGGGTTTAATTGGTGTGGCTGTGTCTCTAGCTTCCCAAAGCTTAATTAAAGATGCGATTAACGGTTTTCTGATCATTTTTGAAGACCAGTATGCTTTGGGTGATGTGATTGCTGTGGGGGATGTAGGAGGATTAGTAGAAAATCTCAATCTGCGGGTTACCCAGCTACGGGATGCCGAAGGGCGTTTGATTACGATTCCCAATAGTGAAATTAAAGTGGTTGCTAATCTTTCTAGCCGTTGGTCACGAGCCGATTTAACTATTCCAGTTGCCTATGAAAATAATATTGATGATGCCATGGAGTTGATTAAACAGGTAGGCTCGCAGATGAATCAAGATCCTCTCTGGAAACCTCAAATACTGGAAATGCCTCAAGTTCTAGGAATAGATAACTTTGGCGATCGCGGTTTAATGATTCGTGTGTGGATCAAGACACTACCACTTAAACAGTGGGATGTGGGGCGCGAGTTTCGTCGGCGCTTAAAAATCGCCTTTGATCAAGCTGGATTGTCAATTCCTGTACCTCAACAAGGTATTTGGCTGAATCAAGGTGAATTGCCGCACTCAAAAATCAATGGCAAATCTGAGTGATCAAGTAATTCACAGATCCCCGACTATTTGCAAAAGTCGGGGAGTCAGAGTCTTCTGTACCTATATGATTTATTAGTGAGCGATTAAATAATTCAACTGTGGCTAAGAGTACTTTTTATCACTAAAACTTATAGGAGACAAATTAGAACATTTGTACTATAATAGATTGCAGCGCGAATATTGCCTAACAAAGAGCAAAGGTTTGCTGCAACAGACTTCTGGAAGATGGATTTAAGGGTTAGTCCAATGATCAAGCATTATATTCTCAACCTCGATCCGACTGCCCGGCACGAATGGGACAGGTGTACTTTACGTGACCCACTGACGGCGCAACGTCCGGATATTGCTCAATTAATAGCTGAAGCTGTTGGTAATGAAACTGGTAGTTATTTAGTGAGTGTGAATATCGAAGTACAAGTTTTAGAGCAAGCTGTAGCGCCACCATCCGAACAACTCTCACGACCATTTCCAGAAATAAACATCCCCTCACAAATGCGAGAAGTGGCGTAGTAACATCACCCCAGCCCTTAACAGGACTGTTCATTAGCCCTGAACTATCATCAAACCTTGTGGGATGTGTCGAAACAGTGTCAGGGCTACACAGCTTATACCGATTGTCCCACCCTGTGGGACAATAGTTGAGCTATTTGCTGATTAATAGCTTTGATATCAAAACGCTGACAAGCGATTTCCCTGGAGTAACTGGCTATATTGGTAGTGATTTCTGTATCTTGAAGACAGGTATTAATCACTTGTGCTAACTCTTCAGGTAAACCTGGTGTGACCAGAAAACCGTTAACCCCGTGTTCTATTAATTCCATCGCTCCCCCAGCTTTTGCAGCTACCACAGGCCTACCGCATAACATAGCCTCAACAATAACTCTTCCAAAGGGTTCTGGGGCTATTGATGTATGTGCTACCAAGTGACAAGCTCCCATTAGCTGGGGGACATCCCCACGAAATCCTAAGAATTTAACCCGGTTTTCTAGTCCTAACCTTGTGACTTGTGCATGGAGTTCTTGGACATAATCTTGTTCACCAAACAGAGCATCACCAACTAAAATTACTGACACTTCTGGCGGACATTGAGACAAAGCAGCAATTAAAATATGTTGACCCTTCCAAGGTGCAAGCCGGCTGAAGTGTCCAACTATAAATTTTCCCTCTAGTCCTAAACGTTGCTGTAATTCTTTAACTTCAGATGCAGAAGTTTGATAATTTTCGCTATCAAACCCATTATAAACAATTGTGGTGAGTTTTGAGTTTCCCCCTGCTTGGATAAATGCCCTTTGACTAGCTTGGGAATTAGCAATTACTAATGAGGCCAAACGATTTGCTAAAGTAACGGCAATCCGCAGGTTGGTTGGGCTAAAATGTTCTGAGGAAAGAATATCGTGTAAATGATAAACTAAGGGACGACGAGCTAACAAGCTAGCCAGTGCGCCAATAACTAAGGCTTTTTGTGTGTTGGCGTAGATCAGATCATATTTCTTTGCTGTTTGTACCACTTTAGCTAACAGTGGTATAAGTTGTCTGAAACTAGCCAAAGCTTGTAGAAAATTGCTTTGTTTATGAACTGGTATTGCTTGAGCGGCGAAAACTTCTACAGGGATATGATGCTGTTGAAGTAAGTTTGTAAAATGGCCATCTGCGAACAATCCGACCAAGGCTTGTTGTTTATAGGGTTTAGCAATATCTATTAGACAAAGTTCTGCACCGCCAGGTTTACCACTCTGGTCTAAAAATAAAATTTTCATAGAAATATCTGATTATTGATAAAGTTATTAAAGCTCTTCTGTGTCGGCAATTAGAGTTGATATAGAACATAAATACAGCACATTTCATCTGAGTAGGTACAAGGGCGGGCAAGATGCCCACCCCACAAGATGTATGATCTTTATGCTCGATACTACCTCCGGCTGATTTGAATTTCAAGGCCGATTTAAAGACATAGAGAAATTGGATCTGGAAACTACATCTACAGCTAAATTATTGACTTTTATCGTACCATTTAACTGTTCAACTATGTATGTTGATACAACTGTTTCTGAGCATTTATTATGCCACCAATTTAGCGATTTTTGGTGCATTTCTTCCATAAGTTGTGGATTGTGTAATAGTTGTTTTAAGACTTTTGACCATTCGCGCCCATCTTTAATTTGAATTACAGGTGCTCCATCTAAATACCAGCGAGAAGGTAAAGCTTCTGTGACTAGGACACAACCATATTTCATCCCTTCAAATAAGCGCGTTGTTTCAAAAGATGTGCCTCTAGGAACAAGACATATTTTTGTATCCATCATAATTTCACTATAGCTGCGCTCATCTTGGCTAGTTCGGTCATGAAAGCCAGCGGTAATCCCTAATTCAACTCTAAAATTTTGGTTTTGGCGTTGGAATTTGATGACGTTTGAGATCATCAGTTTCCGTGCTAAACTTTTGGGAGTTCCTAACCAACGCTTAAAACACCATATCGGATAATTTACGTGGACAACACTACCAGAAAAGTAAGTATCATATAGACGTTCTTGGAGAGGCTTGATAGGTAAATGTTTAGAATTATTATACCCTAGAGGAATATCATAAATTTGAGTTATTTTACCTTTACCTAAGAACCAACTTTTGAAGTTTTGAAATTGATAGTTGACTAAGCCGGGTAAGCAAACAAATAAAATTCTGATAAATTGAATTAATGTCAGTAAGTTGATCCAAGAAGGCTGAAGTATAGGATTACATCCTAAAATGGGGCGGGTACCTATACACTTAAATACAGCTTTTACTTTATGACAATATTTTGGTATACGATACCATTCGTCTCCGATGATCAAAACAACGACATTCTCACCGTAGGAGGGGATTTCATCCATTGCATCCCAGGTGACGTAAAATACTAGACCAGTTAGAGTCGAATTTTCTTCTATGGCTTGAAATACTTTACAAACATAGTCAGCCAAGCTAAATTTAATTGGTGGATTGGTCTGGTATATATCCCAAGGAATTGGTTTTTGACCTTTTTTGATGTAGATGTAGTATTGATTAGCTAGTAAAGTATTCACAACCATGGTGCGCTCTGGGGTGTAGTATGTAAGGATTTCTGGTTACAGTGATTTGAATTAGGGATTTTGCAGCAGCAATTATTATTTTTTTGTTGCTTTTAAGCCAAGATAATTTGACGCACTTGTTGAGCGATTTTTTCCCAATTGAAGTTAGTGACAGCATACTGAAGACAACTCTCACGCGAAGGGGTTGATATTTGTCCTAGTAATATCTCTTCTAATTTTTCAGCAATAGCTGAAGCTGTGTGAGATGTGGTAATTAATTCTGGGGAAAACGGTTGTAAAATTTCTGGCATACCACCCACGGGTGTACACATAACTGGTGTTCCACAAGCTAAAGATTCCACAATTGCTAATCCAAATCCTTCAAAAGATTGGCTAGGTATAACAGTTAGGTTAGCTGCTTGGTAAGCTACAGGTAACTTTTCATCTGGCAGAAAACCTAAAAATTTGACGTTGTTTTCTAAGCCTAAATCTTTAACTTGTTGTGTTAGAGATTCTTGCATATGACCCCGACCTGCGATCGCCAACCAAACATCAGGTATTTTTGGTCTAATAATCGCCATAGCGGCTAATAATTTATCTACACCTGTGCGATGAACTAAACGCCGGGATGTAAATAAAATCGGGCGATTCTCTGGCCAGCCGAGTTGTTGACGAGCTGCAGTTGGCAGTAGCTTAGGTTGGAATTTATTAATATTAACTCCACCGGGGATTACATGGATTTTCTTTAATGGAACTTCATATTGTCTATGTAGAATATTAGCAAATGCTTGACTGAGAACAATAAAGCGATCGCAACGGTTATAAGTTGCTTGTTCTATCAGCCATCGCTTCACAAAAAAACTGAATTTATTACTAACTGTTTCCTCCTGACTTTCAGAAGCCCATGGTCCATGAAAGTTAAAAGTTATGGGTACGCCTTTGGGTAAAAGATCCAAAATTGGAAAGCTATATAAGGCAAAATGCAGATTAACAGCATCCGGTTGACTAACTCGTGTTGTTTTAAAGTTATTACGAATAGTTCCTAGTCGTTGCAAGATTCCCTGATTTGGATCGGCTAAGTTAGTCAACTTTATGGGTAAATTTAGTTGAGATTCTGGTAGACCAACTCCGCACAGTTCCACTTTGTCTTGATTGGCTGCTAATGTATGAGTTAGTTCATAAATGTACCTTTCTAATCCGCCGGGATTTTGAGGAAACCAACCTGTTCCCAGGGTGAGAATAGATGCAGGTGTTGTTTTAAATTTTTCTTTTTTACTTTCCACCTACTACTTAGCTCCTATGATCTAGATGGATGCTAGTCTTATCTCCTGCTATTATCTAGAAAATCAGTCATTTTCATCCCCTAATCTATAGAGTCTTTAAGTATGTGTTTTTTGCATGAATATTCATTTTTTCATGAGGATTATTTGTTATGAAATAAGGTATTTAATGATTGATATAATATAAATTCTGTATGATGTATCACAGATTTAAACTGGTAAATTTTGTATCTATTATAGCTGTAGTCATAATTTTGACTTCTCTGGTATTTGCCAATCATGAGGTTAATAGCAGAACCCCTCAACGGACATATCAAACCTCTTGGATTGGTAATACCTTTGGTGGTGGAGAAAAATGGGTACAAAATTATATTCAGGCCATGTATGTTGCACCCAATGGTACAGTTTATACTAATAGTCTCTGGGATGAAGCAGGTAGAGAGGCGGGAATATACAAAGATGGTGATGTGATTGGGAGATTGGCGGATCTTCACGGTTGGGGTCGTCTCGGAGGACAGGCTGTGACAGCCAATGATAAATATGTTTATATTGGCATGCGCCAAGATTTTGTGAATAGGAAAGATCAAGACTATCCCCCAGAAGGGACAACTTGGCATTGTGTCAGACGCTACCACTTATCTGGGAAATCCGCACCCTTTGCTCAAGGACGTGGCTGGGATAAAAGTATGTTAATTGTCAGTAACCAAAGTCCAGTTACTGGATTAGCAACTAGGGGAAATGAATTATATGTTAGTGATGCTGCTACTAACCGTCTGCGTGTGTATAATACAGAAACCATGCAGGAAATACGCAGCTTTAGCGTTGGTAGTCCGGGGGGGATAGCTGTTGATAGACAGGGTAACCTCTGGATTATTAAAACCAAACAAGGGAGTAATCCCGCTAAAATTGTCCATTATTCCCGGGAAGGAAAGCGGTTACCCCAGGAAATAACCAATATTGTAGAACCCAGTGCGATCGCAGTTGATCTGCAAAACCGAATTTTGGTAGGAGAAAATGGTCCTCGTCAGCAAGTGCTGATTTACCAAGTTAAAGATCAACCTGTTCTGGTGAGTACCTTCGGTACTCCGGGGGGAGTTTATGCGGGTGTTAGTGGTGAAATCCAAGATTTAAAACTGTACGGTTTGACGGGAGTCGGTACAGATTTTGCAGGTAATATCTATGTAAATAGTAATGGGTTTAACAACTCAGGTACAGATTTACGCAAGTTTTCATCATCAGGAAAATTATTATGGCAGTTAATGGGATTGATGTTTGTTGATAATGCTGATGCTGACCCCACCAGTGATGGAGTACGCTTATTTACCAAACAAGAAGAATTCTTGATGGATTATAGTCAACCTGCGGGTAAGCAATGGACTTATAAAGCCTACACCTTAAATCCTTTCAAATATCCCCAAGATCCACGGTTACATACCTCCCCTGATGCTACTTGGGTGCGTCGTATCCAAGGGAAACCGTTTATTTTCCTGGTTGATATGTATGAAAGTTTTCTGCAAATTTATCGCTTTAATCCTCAGACGGATGGTAAAATCGCGATTCCGTCGGGAATGTTTGTGGGAACTCGTGGGGGTGGGGGAAAATCAATTCTGGGAAATTGGCCTCCTGATCAGCCACAAGAGGGAGAATGGATTTGGCGCGATCGCAACAATAACGGTAAGTTTGATCGCATCGAATACGACAACACCAAAGATTATCCCTACATTGGCGGATGGTGGGTAGATACTCAAGGGGATGTGTGGAAAACCGTACGAACTAAGGAGGGTATCCGACACTATCCTTTACAGGGACTAGATGACCATGGTAACCCCATCTATACCTACGCATCCATGGAAAAGGAAGCAACCCCGACTATGTTTACCGATTTGCGGCGGATTGAGTATTTACCCGAAACCGATACCATGTATTTATCAGGCTTTACGCTAGATCATCCAGCGGTTGGAGATGATACTAAAGTTGTGGGTTCTGAGATTGTGCGTTTTGATAATTGGAGTCGGGGAAATAGAACACCCCGTTGGCGGATAGTAGTTCCCTACGATAATACCGGTAAACGTGAAGTTTCTACCTCAGCCATGAGTGTAACGGGTGACTATGTTTTTGCTGTGACGGGTAAAACCGCAAAAGTATATATATATAATGCCAGAACCGGGGCGTTTGTGAAAAACTTAACACCCGGTCCAGAAGTTGCATCGGAAAGTGGTTGGATTGATATCCCCTATGGGATTCGTGCTATGCGACGAAATAATCGTGAGTATCTCCTATTTGTAGAAGAAAATGCCAAAGGTAAAGTGATTATCTATCGCTTCAGACTGTAACTATATCATCTAAATGGGTTTCTGGACATTCTCTAGTCACCCATTTTTTTTGTTTGTGTTAGTCCTTAACTTGATTTTAATAATGCTTTTGTTCCTGACTCCCCTAATGTTTTTAATTGGCGTTTAATTTGCCAGAGTAATAGCCCGAAAATAGCTATATGTCCCATAATTGCGATCGCATTAGTTATGGCAGCAGTTTCTGAGGATATAATTACAACTGGTGCCAACACAGAAAACAATAGTGAACTGTGAGCAGAGTCCCGAAAAAGCATTGCTAACAAAATCGTTGGTACGATCATCACAGCGGCTAAAATCACATTAGTCCATAACAACCGCCGCCCATTTTTCATCAATAACATTAACTGTGCTACCGCTGCATAAATTACTATTAAAGTGAAGACAAAAGTTAAGGCAAGAAGAATATTTAACTTATGCAATACAGGCAGCGATGAGGCTAAAATGAATATACTGCTACCGATGACATAAATTAGAGCGTTGATGGCGATCGCCAATATGTTGGGACTTTTTTCGCCCCAAATTAAATCTTTGATTAATTTGTGCTTTCCAGGATAACTATGACTATAAACGTGCTGATATCTCGCCCACTCTTGAATTGTTTGCCGATGGGGTGTTAATGCAGCAATCAGATATAAAAATAGCCAGAAATTGGCAAACATTAAAAGCAATATATCCCCATGGATATATGTCAAGTTTTGCCAATTAGCACATCCTACAGTTATGATGGTAAAAATACTAGTTAATAAATAACTCTGCTGTTTACTTAACATGGTAGTATGGGAGACACTATAGCAACGTCTGATAGATTGCCAGAAAAAGTAAGTGCCAACCAGGGAAATTAATAAACTAAAGCTGATGGTTATGGCAACATTCTGTCCTAGTGATATACCGAACCAATGAAAATTCCTAAAGCTGAAATCACCCGAAGAGTTAGGAATGAAATATTGCGGCATAATTAGCTGCAATGCCATCAGTGTATATGGTATAAAATTCCTGCTATCTATAACTTTATAGAATAGAAAAATAGCTATAAGTAAACCAGTTCCTACCCAACTTTGAACCCCACCTAACCAAGAAGCTATTAAACCAAATAGTAATGCACCGCTATAGTAGAAAATGGTAAAGACCAGGGAAATGCCATAAAAAATTAGGATCTGTTCTAAGGATATTTGAGCATTTAAACCTAACCACAAATGCCAAGGAATTGCGAATAAAATGGCAATATATAAATTGATGGGAACCCCAAGGATTTTACCCACAAGAATGCTTTGAGGTGATTGGGGAGCTAGACGTATAAAACCGAGGGTATCTCGGCTGGTTTCCCTGGCTAAATCATCGATGAGTAAATAAACTCCGACCAACACAAGAGCAAAAACGATGATTAGACTCAGAGAAGAGAAAACATCATCATGCCATGCTCGCCAATTAATAATTACCTTACCATACTGATCAACAGCACATTTAAATTCTGAATTTATCCATTCACCTTGACAATAACCTGGAAGGGAATAATAGATACTTTCCTTTGTTGGTAGTTCAGCTTGGTAGTAAATAAACAGCATCAACTGAACGAGAAAACTGATAAATAATGCTAATAAAACGTTGCGAGTTTTTAAACGTCCCTTAATTTATCGTAAGAATTGAGGGTTTAATTCACCTAAGCCAGAGATCATATTCCCCATCATGAGCCTACTCCCCGAACAGATATACACAGATAATTATTGACTTGTTAGGATGCTTGTTTGTGCCCTAATTTTAAGAAAATACTTTCTAAATCTTCTTGTGTACTGTGAAAGTTACTGATAGAACAACCCGATAGAACCAGAGAACGCAATAAATCAGCGCCATCTTTTGGTGTACCGGTAAAACTGACCTTGAGACTGTTTTCACCGGGGATTTTTTGCCAACTTTGCACCAAGGAATAGTTTTGTAATTCCTGCTCGATTAACTCTAAACTTCCAGGGGTTGATAAGATAATGTGTTGTTGAGAAAATCGTTGGTAGATTTCTTCCAGGGAAGCGGTTTCTACTAAACACCCCAATTCCATAATGCCTATACTAGTGCATAGTTCCGCTAAATCACTGAGAATATGGGAAGAAATTAAAATAGTCATTCCCGCAGATTGCAAAGCTGTAATGATGTCGCGAAACTGCATCCTAGCAATAGGGTCAAGTCCAGAAACCGGCTCATCTAAAATGAGTAAAATTGGTTCGTGAATAATCGCCCGCGCCAAACCTAAGCGCTGCTTCATCCCCCGGGATAGGGTAGAAATTAGGGCTTGACGTTTATTCTCCAGTTGGATAAGTTCTAAAACTGCGTGTAAGCGTTGGGTACGATATGGTTCCCGCAAATGATACAACCGGGCAAAATAGTCTAAGTAATCCCAGACTGTTAAATCTTCATATAGGGGATAGTTATCGGGTAAGTAGCCAAGACGACGCTTGAGAGTTGAGTTACTCTTGTCAAATTCTAGGGGATGACCATAAAGATAAATTTCCCCCGTGGTTGGTTGTTCAGCAGTGACCAACATCCGGATGAGAGTGGTTTTCCCGGAACCATTGGGGCCAATTAATCCATATACTTCACCCTCTGGGATTTCTAAATCAACATTGTTGACAACAATATGTTGATCAAATTGCTTAGTTAATCCGCAGGTACGAATTGCTAATTCTTTTACCATAGCTGTTTTGGTGCAGTTATGTTTGAGATAGTAACATACCTTTTGGATACAGCTTTGATAAATATTGTGACAAAATTACGATGGACTGCGAAGCAAAGCGATCGCGATAACGTGAAACTAGAATCCGCCGGACTCTAGCCGTGGGGAGTGTCAATAGTTTGACCATGTTTGGTTAATCAAAGCAGGTTTGTGTAGAGGGATAAACTGTTTGCCAAACTTGGCGTAGAGAGCCGGAATGACTAATAAAGTCAAAGCGGTAGAAGTAAATAAACCGCCCAAAACCACAATTGCCAAGGGTTGTAGAATTTCATTTCCTGCTCCACCGGCGATCGCCAAAGGCAGCATACCTAGTGCGGAAGTAAACGCGGTCATCAGGATAGCATTAACTCGTTCTAGAGAACCGTTGACAATCACATCTTTGAGGGGCATTCCCTGAGCCAACTTATGGTTATAGTTGTCTACCAACAACAAGCCATTGCGGACAGCAACCCCAAATAGGGTAATGAATCCAATCAAAGAAGCAATGGACATCACACCGCCACTCAAGGCAATAGAGACAATACCACCCACCAAAGCCAAAGGCAGATTGAGCATGATGGCGATGGTCGCGCTGAGGGATTTAACACAGAAGAACATCAACACCGCAATCAAGATCGCTGCCAAGATACTAAATACCAGTAGATTATTAGTAGCCCGTTGCTCCGATTCAAACTGTCCGCCGTACTGGATGAAGTAGCCATTGGGGAGTTTGATTTTCTGTTTAATTTGGGATTGAATATCACTAACAACACTGCCCAAATCACGCTCGGCAACGTTTGCCGAAACAACTATCAGCCGCGATACATCTTCCCGATTCACCACATTTATTCCCATACCGTAGTCTACCGTAGCTACAGCACCCAGTTCGATGGTTTGCCCAGTAGGGGTAATCAGAGGAATAGCGCGAATGGCATCTAAACTATTGCGGGCTTTCTCCGTCAAGGAGACATAAACATCAATGAGTTGCTGATTTTCTGCCACTTGCGAGACTACACGACCATTGAGGGCAGTTTCCACCACGTTCGATAACTGCCCCATACTCAATCCATAATTAGCGGCCGCCGCGCGATCGTAATGGATTTGTACCTGACGAATGGGCAGTTGGGGTTCGAGCTGCAAATCTACAACCCCAGGGATGGGCTGAATCACATCTTGTACTTGTTCGCCAATCTTCCGCAGTTCGATTAAATCAGGGCCAAAGATTTTGACAGCGATCGCACTTCTCACCCCCGACAGCACTTCATCCATGCGGTGAGAAATAAACCCACCAATGTTAGATGCCACACCAGGCAGTTTATTGAACTCTTGCCGCAATTGTTTAATGCTGGCTTCCCGGTCTTGGAGAGCGAGATCGCTGAGTTCTACATCTACATGAGCCATACTTACTCCCGCCCCGTCTGCATCCCCTGGAGTGCGTCCCGCCCGTACTTGCACCCACTCATATAAAGGATGATCTTTAAGCGCACTAGACAGAGCCATCCCCGCCCGATTGGTCATATCCAGAGAAACCCCTGGATATAAAACCATAGAATTTACCAATGATTTCTCCTGAAATTCCGGCAGAAACACCCGTCCCAGGGAGGGAATAATCGCAAAAGCGGCAACCAATGCTGCCAGGGCCACACCCAGAATGATTTGAGGGTATCGCAGGGACAGATTTAACAGTGGACGATATAACCGTTCTGCCCCACGGGAAATGAATGTACCTTCAGGCGGTAGGGTTTGGTTTGCCAGCAGAATTGCACACAGGGCAGGGGAAAGGGTCATAGCCACCAAAGTAGAAGCACAGATGGAAAGCAAATACGCCCAACCCATTGGGGCAAAAATGTTGCCTTCAACCCCTGTCAAACTAAAAATTGGTGCAAACACGACGACGATAATCACTGTAGAAAAAATCACGGCTAACCGTACTTCCACAGATGTGTCATAGACCACCTGAAAGGGATGCTTGGGGTTGCCCTGGGCCTGATTGCTTCGCAGACCCCGATAACAGTTTTCCATGTCCACGATTGAGTCATCCACAACTGAGCCAATGGCTACGACTAAACCCCCCAAGGTCATAGTGTTAATGCCTAAGCCAAAAGCTTTCATGAACATTAAGCCAATTAACAGTGACAGAGGAATTGCACTCAGTGTAATTACCGCAGTACGCCAATTCATCAGAAATAACAGCATAATTACTGATACAATGATGATGCCTTGCATCAGGGAACTGCTGACATTGACAATGGCAGTATCAATAAAGTTAGACTGCCGGAACGTTTGTTTCACTTGCACATCAGGGGGAAAGGTTGTTTGCAGGGATTGCATTACCGCTTCTACTGCTTTTGTCACCGTGGGAGTATCAACATCAGGCTGTTTGTTAATCATCATCACCACAGCCGGCTGCCCATTAAAACTAGCATCACCCCGCTTGAGTGCCGCACCGGTTTTTACTTGCGCCACATCTTGAAGCAAAATCGGTTTCCCATCTTGCACCTTGACCACCGATTGCTGCAAGTCTGCAATTGATTTTACCTGGCCAATACCGCGTACCAACAGTTCTTGACCGCCACCAATGAGAAATCCACCAGGAGCGTTAGAATTTGCACCCTTAGCCCCATTGGTAACTTCCGTCAAGGAAACCTTGAGCGATCGCAATTTTGCCGGATCAACTAACACTTGTTCCTGTCGTTCATCCCCACCGTAAACGCTAACTTGGGTGACTCCCGGCACAGACAAAATTTGATTGCTCAGGGTAGTATCCACCAGACGGCGCAAATCCATCAGGGAGGTTTTACCCTGGCCATTCACAGTTAAGGCATACTGTAAAATTGTCCCCAATGGTGATGCTAAGGGTGAAATTGCCGGCGGATGCACCCCTTCAGGTAACTGATTGGTCACCTGTTGGAGTCGTTCGGTCACTGATTGCCGGGCTTGATAAATGTCGGCATCCTGGTCAAACACCACCTGCACCATTGACAGACCGACTTTGGAGGAAGAACGCACCGTAGTTACCCCTGGCAAACCATTCACCGCGCTTTCAATCGGCACGGTAATTTGTGATTCCACTTCCTCTGCAGCTAGTCCAGTCGCTTCGGTGTGAATATCCACCTGGGGGGGCGCAAATTCAGGAAACACGTCTAGTGGCATCTGAGTGACAGTGAACACTCCCCACAGGGTCACTAAAATCGCACAGATAACTATGAACCAACGCTGGGTAATTGAGTTTTTGAGAATCTGATTGACAATGGAGTTCAACATCTCAATTAAACGCCTCCCTTGTTCTTGCGATTCCCTGCAATAACAGCGATCGCACCGCCCACAAGGACGACTCCACCACCGACTCCTGCTAAGATACCCATTGGTAATCCACTAGCCTGCTGTGTAGTATCCTGATTTTCTGCTTCAGCTAGGGTTGTGGGAGTCTCACTGGCTGTTGGAGTCCCAGGGGTATCCGCAGTTTGGGTTTTGCGCGATTCGGCATATAGGGACAAACCACCTTGAGTAACCAGTTTTTCGCCAACTGACAATCCTGTGGTGACTGCGATTAGTTCGCCTTTGGTCGCACCGGTGGTGACTTCCACAGGCTCATAAAAATTCTCATACTGTACAAAGACTATCTGCTTACCGTTGGCATCAACCAATGCTGTCACCGGAATCATCACGGCAGACCCGCCTTGAGCAGAGGAGGCGATCGCTGTGACCACAATACCTAATAGTTGATCGGTTTGGGGATTGACTTTCACCCGATTAATGCCACCGGTTGCTTGAAATTCATCACCATGTCCGACATGAGGAAACCCGACTGTAGGGACACAAACAATTAAACTGGCTGCCAGAATCGAACTCATTAGCCGAAAGGATTTCATGATTACTCCTCACAAGATAGGGGTTAAACAAAAGTTCTCCATAAGTTTGCCAAAGGGCAGATGAAATTCAGGTGAAATGGCAGATGTTTTTGTAAAATATATGAAGCTCCCTCATAGTTGATTCTCTGGAGCAATGCGAATTTTACTGGTAGAAGATGAAGCGGATTTGGGACTGGCAATCAAGCAAGTCTTAATTAGCGAAAGATATGTAGTGGATTGGTTGACAGATGGCACTCAAGCCTGGCTATGGCTAGAAAGCCAGTGGACAGATTACACAGTTGCGATTGTTGATTGGCTGCTCCCCGAAATGTCGGGATTGGAGTTATGTCGGCAGATCAGACTGCACCAAAATCCCTTACCAGTGCTGATGCTCACTGCTTTGGGGCAGCCGTCAAATCGTGTGGCGGGGCTGGATGCGGGAGCTGATGATTATTTGGTCAAACCGTTTTTCATGGAAGAATTGCTGGCACGGTTGCGGGCGCTACAGAGGCGATCGCCTCAACTACAACCATCCACCCTGACTGTTGCAGGTTTTACTCTGGATACAGCCAACAATGTCCTAGGAGTGAATTTAGATCGGTCTACGCCCCTGCTGATTCCCTTAACTACCAAAGAATTTCAGCTGCTCATGTATTTGATGCAGAACCCCAATCGGATCATTCCCGGTAGCAAATTGCGTCATCAAGTTTGGGACATGGATAAAGAACCTATTAGTAATGTAGTTGCAGCGCAAATGCGCTTATTGCGGCGTAAGTTAGCAAATCATGGCTGTCCGTGTCCTATTGAAACTGTTCCAGGTGCTGGCTATCGCTTTAACTGCTATATAAATCCTAGACAAGTCTAGACATTTATTTCTTACTTCAATGGGAGCATGGGAGCGGTTATCCCTCAGTAAGCTTTCAAGGTTTAGCCAACCTCGATAAGTTAATTGCTGCGTTTAAATCCCTATCCATTGAA